>JBLMXA010000022.1:0-12933 GCA_050257515.1 Acidobacteriota bacterium
GCTCGCTCCGCTCGCACTTGGTCATTGCGTCGCTCATTTGACTAACGTGCCGAGGCCATTTAGGTTTCGGGGCCTATGGTCAAGGTCGTCGTGGCCTCTGCCGCGGCACTCGTGCTCGCTCTCGCGATCGCGTCGTGCGGCAACAAGCCCAAAGGTCCGAGCTGCAAGACGGACAAGGACTGCAAGGCTCCCCTCGTCTGCGGCGACAACAAGTGCGTCGAATGCAACGAGGACTCGCAATGCCCCGCCGGGAAGAAGTGCAACAGCTCCCACGCGTGCGTCGCGAAGGCGGAGTGCACGAGCGACGACCAGTGCCCCGCCGGCAAGGTCTGTCAGGCCGGCCAGTGCAAGGCGTGCGCGACCGACGCCGAGTGCGGGCCGGGCGGCACCTGCGAGGCCGGCGCCTGCAAGAAGGCGAAGAAGTGCGCGAAGGACGACGAGTGCGCCGACGACGAGGACTGCAAGCAGGGCTACTGCCAGAAGGCGAACAAGACCACGCCCGGTGACGCGAGCTGCCAGCTCCAGACCGTCTACTTCGCGTTCGACCAGTCGACGATCGAGGCGAGCGAGCGCGATCGTCTCGATTCGAACGCGCAGTGCATCGGCAAGAACAAGGGCAAGAACGTGTTCGTCGTCGGCCACACCGACACGTCGGGGACCGAGGAGTACAACATCGCGCTGTCCGAGCGGCGCGCGCAGGCGGTCGCCGACTACCTTTCGCGCCTCGGCACCGACCCGGCGCGGATGCAGGTCGTGCCGAAAGGCGAGACCGAGCCCACCGGCCTCGGCGACGACAAGGATCGTCGCGTGGAGTTCCAATGGCACTGAAGCTCTCTCTGGTCCCCGTCGTTCTCCTGTCCTGGCTGTCGGGCTGCTTCTGGGTCACGACGAAGAGCGAGGGCGAATCGCTGCGCAAGGACGTCAACTCGCTGCAGGCGCGGCTCGACACCAAGGAGAGGGTGCTCGACGATCAGATCGCCCAGCTCAAGGCGGCGACCGACGAGGCGACGAAGGTGCTCAAGCGCAACAACGCCGACATCGGCGCCGACGTCGATCAGCTGCGCGCCGACGTGCGCACCGTCAACGGCCTGGTCACCGCGATCAACAACTCGATCAACGAGCTGAAGACCTCGTACGACAAGTACCGCAAGGAGAACGACGCCCGCCTCGATCAGGTCGAGACGCGGCTCGCGCAGCTCGAGAGCGGCAAGCCGAGCGCGAACAGCTCGCCCGAGGACCTGTGGAAGCTCGGCAGCGAGGCGTTCAACGCCGCCCGCTACAACGACGCGCTCGACATCTTCAAGCGGCTCGTCCAGACGTTCCCGACGCACGCGAAGGCGCCCGACGCCCAGTACTTCCGCGGCCAGTGCTACACGAACATGAAGGACTGGGATCACGCGATCGGCGCGTACCAGCAGCTGGTCGAGAAGTACCCGGAGAGCCCGCTCGCCGACGACGGGCTCTACTTCGCGGCGCTCGCCGCGAAGGAGCTCAAGAACTGCACCGAGGCGCGCACGTACCTCGGGCTCATCAAGTCGAAGTACCCGAGGTCGAACGTGCTCAGGCAGGCGAACGAGCTCGACGCGAAGATCCGGCGGTCGCTCAAGGACAGGTCGAAGTGCTCGTCCTGACCGCGATCGCTCGCGTCACTTGCCGCCGGCCTTCTTGAACTGATCGAGCGCGTCGGGCTTGAGCGCGTAGCTGGGCGCGAGCTTGCTGTGACACTGGTTGCAGCTCTTGATCTTCTTTTCCTTCATGAACGCCTTCATCGCGTCCTTCGCCGCCTTCTGACCGCCCTTGGCGCACGCGCTCTTGACCATCTCGGTCTTGAACTCCTTGTGCTGGCAGGAGTCCTCGGCGCTCGCATCGGAACCGGACATCGCGGCAATGCCGAGCATGGTGACGAGGGCGGTGACGGAGGTGAAGATTCCCAGCTTGCTCATCGTAGGTGCTTCCTTGGACTTCTTGGACGGACGAGGTGTTGCCCTATTCATCGTGCAACATCGCGTAGGTACTGCGCAACTCCGGCAATATCCGAGGCCCGGTTGACCGCCGCGATCGCACATAGACAAGAGGCACCGGCGGCGTAAATGTCGCGCGCGCGATCGGGGGTGATGCCGCCGATCGCGACGACCGGGGTGCCGCGCGCGGCGGCGACAGCCGCCCGCAACCCCGCGAGGCCCTGTACCGGATCCGGGTTCTGCTTGGTCGTGGTCGCGAAGATCGGGCCGAACCCGAGGTAATCCGCCCCACTCGCGACCGCGCGCTCGACCTGTGGGACATCGTGGGTGCTGACGCCGACGAACAGTCTGGTTCCCGCGAGCGCGCGCGCCGCCTCGACCGGCAGGTCGCTCTGACCTAGGTGCACGCCATCGGCGCCGGCGGCGAGCGCGACGTCGACCCGGTCGTTCACCACGAGCGGGATGCCCGCCTCGTCACACACGCGCCGTGCCATCCGCGCCACGCGGACCAGCTCGCTCGCCTCGCCGGGCTTGATCCGCAGCTGCAGCGCGCACGCGGCCCGCGCGAGCGAGCGCGCGAGCGGCTCGTCGTCGCGATCGAGCACCGCGTAGAAGCCGCGCAGCGCGATCATCGCATCTGCAGCTCGAGCTGCTCGAGCTCGCGCGCCTTGTCGCGCAGCTGGGCGGCGCGCTCGAACTCGAGGTCCGCGGCGGCCTCGCGCATCTCCTTGCGGAGCTTGTCGATCGCCGCGCGCAGCGAGTCGATGTCGTCGATCTTCTGCAGCTCGATGCCCGCGAGCTGGATCGCGCGCTGGCCCTTCTTCGGGATCGGCTCGGCGGGCTGGATGTCGAGGATCGTGCGGCTCGCCGACCTCGGGACGATCTCGTGGTCCTCGTTGAACTTCTGCTGCACGCCGCGGCGGCGGCGCGTCTCGGTGACCGCGTCGCGGATCGAGGCGGTCTCCTTGTCCGCGTACATGATGACCTTGCCGTGCAGGTTGCGCGCGGCGCGGCCGATCGTCTGGATCAAGCTGCGCTCGCTGCGCAGAAACCCTTCCTTGTCGGCGTCGAGGATGCCGACGAGCGACACCTCCGGGATGTCGAGGCCCTCGCGCAGCAGGTTGATGCCGACGAGCACGTCGAACTCGTTGCGCCGGAGGTCGCGGATGATCTGGATGCGCTCGAGCGTGTCGACGTCGGAGTGCAGGTAGCGCACGCGCACGCCGATCTCGCGGTAGTACTCGGTGAGGTCCTCGGCCATCCGCTTCGTGAGCGTGGTGACGAGCACCTTCTCGCCGTCCTTGACGCGCGCGCGGATCTCGGCGAGCAGGTCGTCGACCTGATGCGCGACCGGGCGCACCTCGACCTCGGGATCGAGCAGGCCGGTCGGCCGGATGATCTGCTCGACGACGACGCCCTTCGCCTCGTTCAGCTCCCACTCGGCCGGTGTGGCCGAGACGTAGATCGTCTGCCGTGCCCGCTCGCGCCACTCGTCGAACCGCAGCGGCCGGTTGTCGAGTGCGCTCGGCAGCCGGAAGCCGTACTCGACGAGCGTCTCCTTGCGCGAGCGGTCGCCGTTGTACATCGCGCCGATCTGCGGGACGGTCTGGTGCGACTCGTCGATGACCAGCAGGTAGTCCTGCGGGAAGTAGTCCATCAGCGTCGGCGGCGGCTGCCCGGGCGCGCGACCCGTGAGGTGGCGAGAGTAGTTCTCGATGCCCGAGCAGAAGCCCATCTGCTCGATCGACTCGAGGTCGTACATCGTGCGCTGCTCGAGGCGCTGGCGCTCGAGCAGCTTGCCCTGCTGCGACAGCTCCTCGAGCCGGTCCTTGAGCTCGACGCGGATCGATTCGCACGCCCGGCGCATCGTGTCCGAGGGCGTCGCGTAGTGCGAGGCCGGGAAGATCACGATGCGATCGAGCTTCGCGGCGCGTTTCGGCTTGCCGCGCATCGGATCGATCTCGGAGATCGAGTCGACGGTGTCGCCGAACCACTCGATGCGCACCGCGGTATCGGCCTCGTACGCCGGGAACACCTCGACGGTGTCGCCGCGCACGCGGAACGTGCCGCGGTGGAAGTCGATGTCGTTGCGTTCGTACTGCAGCTCGACGAGCCGGCGCAGCACGCTATCGCGATCGACGGACGTGCCGACATCGAGCTCGCACGTCATCGATTCGTACGTGTCGCGCTCGCCGATGCCGTAGATGCACGACACCGACGCGACGATGATGACGTCGCGCCGCGACAGCAGCGCGAACGTCGCCGCGTGGCGCATCCGGTCGATCTCCTCGTTCACGATCGAGTCCTTCTCGATGAACGTGTCGGTCGTCGGGACGTACGCCTCGGGCTGGTAGTAATCGTAGTAGCTGACGAAGTAGTGGACGGCGTTGTCGGGGAACAGCTCCTTGAACTCGCCGTAGAGCTGCGCCGCGAGGATCTTGTTGTGGGCGATGATCAGGGTCGGGCGGCCGACGTCCGCGATCACGTTCGCGACCGTGTACGTCTTGCCCGAGCCCGTGATGCCGAGCAGCACCTGCGCCTCGTCGCCGCGGGTCAGGCCCTCGACGAGCTCGCGGATCGCCTTCGGCTGGTCGCCGGCCGGCTGGTACGGCGACCTCAGCCGGAACGGCGACGCCGAGCGCGCCAGCGGCCGCGAAGCCTTCGCATCGGGGCTCTTCGCCGCCTTCTTGCGGTAGCTGCTGGCCACGCCTCAATCTACCCGAGATCGAGACCGCGACGAGCGCACCGCGGCGACGTCGGCGAGCAGCGCCGCGATCACCCACACGACGGCGGTCACAGCGTCGCCCAGTCCGGCTCCGTGCGGTGCCACGCCGGCAGCGCGTGGACCCGTTCCTGCCACGCGCGCACGTGCGCGTAGCGCTCGACCGGCAGCTCGGCCCGGCGCTCGTACTGCAGGGTCGCGGCGATCGAGAAGTCCGCGAGCGACAGCGCCTCCCCCGACAGCCAGGTCCGGCCGGCGAGGTGACCGTCGAGCACCTTCATGAACTGCTCGAAGACCCCGGTGTGCCGCGCGACCTGGGCCGGCTCGGCCGCGCCGAGCCCGAGCACCTGCTTCCAGATCCGCTCGAACGCCAGGCCGGCGACCGCGGTCGAGAGGTGGGCGGTGCACCAGAACATCCAGCGCTGGACGTCGGCGCGTGCGCGCGCCGCGGTGGGCAGCAGCCGCTGGTCGGGGGTCCGCTCGCACAGGTACTGCATGATCGCGTGCGACTCCCACAGCACGAAGTCGCCGTCCTCGAGCACGGGGATCTTGACGTTCGGGTTGAGCGCGGCGAGCGCGGCGCGATCGCGGCGCAGATCGACGAGATGGTGGTCGAGCTCGACGCCGAGATGGGCGACGGTGAGGCTGACCCGCCGCGAGCTCGACGACAGGTTCGCGTAGTGCAGCCTCACGGCTTCATCTCCTTCATGCGGCGCTGGATCTCGTCGGCGGAGACCTGCTCGACCACCGCGCAGATCGTCCACCGGTTGCCGCCGGCGTCCTGCACGCACGCGCTTCGGTAGCCGTAGAACTGGTTCTTCGGCTCGGTGATCGACTTCGCGCCGGCGTCGAGCGCGCGGCGGTAGGTCGCGTCGACCGCCTCCCCGGTATCGACGTAGAACGAGAGCGTGGCCGGGCGCTCGGGCTCGCCGGGCTGCCCGGAGCCGAGCATCACGGCGGAGTCACCGAGCCTCACCTCGGCGTGGAACACGATCCCGTTCGGGCCGTCGTAGCGCTCGACGACCTTGCCGGCGAACGCGCGCTCGAGGAACTCGATCACCTTGCCGGCATTGGCGATGGCAAAGCCGGGAGTGACGGTGTGGTGGCCGTCGGGGCGGGGGAACTGGCGAGTCATGTCGATGGTCATTTGCGTCTCCTTTGCTGTACGGACTGGACCTTGGCACCCCGTCGTGACAGCCTTTTGTCAGGTTTCTCATGAGAAAGAAGTCCCGGCTGTTCGCGGTCGCGGAGGCCCTGCGCGGCCGCCGCACGGGGGTGACCGCGGCCGAGCTCGCCGAGCGGTTCGGCGTCACGCTGCGGACGATCTACCGCGACCTCGAGGCGCTGCAGGACGCCGGCATGCCGATCCGCGCCGATCGCGGACGCGGCGGCGGCTACGCCCTCGACAAGAGCTATCAGCTGCCGCCGGTCAACTTCACCGCGCGCGAGGCGGCGCTGCTCGTCGCGCTGACCCGGCTCGCGAGCGAGCAGCGGCTGATGCCGTTCCCGCGCGCGATCGATAGCGCGGCCGACAAGGTGCGCGCGGCGCTGTCGACGTCGGCGCAGCGCGAGCTGCTCCGGGTGATGGGCGAGCTGCAGTTCGTGGGCGTGCCGGCACTACCGATCCCGGCCAGCGTGCGCGAGGCCATCGAGACCGCGTGGTTCGAGTCGCGGCCGCTCCGCATCGTCTACGCGAAGCGCGCGTGGCAGCTGAGCCCGCGGCTCGTGAAGATCCGCAACCTCGTGTTCGATCGCCAGGTGACGCTGCTCAACTGCATCGATCTCGAGTCGAGCCAGGATCGCCAGTTCCGCCTCGATCGCATCCAGAGCGCGACGCTCCTCGACTAGCTCCCTTTCCCATTCGACTAGAGGCGGCGGTAGAGCAGGCGCCAGATCGGCAGGCCGAGCTCCTCGGCATTCTGCTCGCGCAGCGAGCGCACGCCGAACGGGTTGCCGGCGCGCCAGAACGTCCACTCGCCGGCGGCGTTGACGAAGCGCGCGTCGGCCTCGAGCGCGACGAGCGCGTCGAGCGTGATGTCCCAGACGTCGCTCTGGAAGAACACCTCCGCGCCGGGCTTCGCGAGGTCCGCGATGCCGGCGACGAGCGTGTCGTCGACCATCCGCCGCTTCTGGTGACGGCGCTTGAACCACGGGTCGGGGAAGTTGATGTAGACGCGATCGATGCGGGTCGCGCCGAAGATCTCGCGCAGGTGCAGCTGCGCGTGACAGAACACCGCGTGCACCGGCACGCCACGCGCCCGCGCGCGGCGGTTGACGAGCTGCACGAGGTCCTCGCGAATCTCGAGCCCGACGTAGAGCCGCGACGGATCCTTCGCCGCGCGCTCGAACAGGAACTGGGCGTCGGCGCAGCCGATCTCGACCTCGACCGGCCGCCCCGGGGAGAGCGGCGGCTTCTCGCCGCGGAACGCCTCGAAGTGCAGGCCGAGCGGGTTGACGTGGTGCCTTATGCGGACCATCGCGCGTCCAGCGCCACGAACCCGAACTGGCGCACGTTGAGCGGCGACTCGAGCTTCGCGAGCTCGTCGCGATCGACCCACCGCCACGACACGAGCTCGTCGTTGGGCGTGACCGAGTCGCTCGCCACCTCGCACACGAACACGAAGTTCAGGTGCAGCCCCTTGCTGCCCGCCTCGTGCTCCTCGTAGCCGAGGAGGCCGGGGGGGACGCCGTCGAGCGCGCCGGCGAGCGCGCGAAACTCGCCCACGAGCCCGGTCTCCTCGCGCAGCTCGCGACGCGCCGCCTCGAGCGGCGTCTCGCCGGCCTCGAGCTCGCCGCCGATCGGCAGCCAGGTCTGGAGCCGGCGATGCTCGATCACGAGCACCTTCGCGCCTCGCCGCGCGTAGATCGCCACGGAGAACGCCCGCCTCGTCATCGAGCCCCCAGCAGGATGTCGAGCGAGAGCTCGTTCGAGGCGAGCCCGTCGACCGTGACCACGAGCGACGTGTTGCCCGCCGGTGCCGTCGCCGGGATGATCGCGGTGCCCACGGTCGGCGTCCACGTCATCACGACGGCGTCGACGAACGGCGAGCTCGTGCCGAGCTGGACGGTCGCGGCGACGTGCGCGCAGTCGTCGGACTTGCCGCACAGCCGCGTGCCGTCGATCTCGACGACGGCGCCGCGCCCGAGCGCGTCCGGCACGAGCTTGGTCAGGCGGGGCCCGCCGTCGTCGGCGCACCCGCCGACCAAAAAAAAAGCCCGAGCACCACCAGCGACCTCACTTCGGGACTTTCTCCCAGTCCGCGAGGAACTTCGCGAGCCCGAGGTCGGTCAGCGGGTGCTTGCTGAGCTGGAGCAGCACCGAGAACGGACACGTCGCGACGTGCGCGCCCATCCGCGCGGCCTGCTGCACGTGCATCGGATGGCGCACCGACGCGACGAGCACCTCGGTCGTGAACCCGTAGTGATCGTAGATCTCCAGGATCTCGCTGATCAGCTGCATGCCATCGGTCGACACGTCATCGAGCCGGCCGACGAACGGCGAGATGTACGTCGCGCCCGCCTTCGCGGCGAGCAGCGCCTGCGTCGACGAGAAGCACAGCGTGACGTTGGTCTTGATGCCCTCGTCGCTGCACGTACGCACCGCCTTGAGCCCTTCGGGGATCAGCGGGACCTTGACGACGATGTTGCCGCGCAGCGACGCGAGCTCGCGCGCCTCGCGCATGATCCCGTCGTACTGCGTCGCGGTGACCTCGGCAGACACCGGGCCCTTGACGATGTCGCAGATCTCGATGAGAACGTCGCGGAACTTGCGGCCGGTCTTGGCCACGAGTGATGGATTCGTGGTAACGCCGTCGACCAGCCCCATCGCGGCCGCCTCACGGATCTCCTTCACATCTGCGGTATCGATGAAGAACTTCATCCAGCTCCTCCGCGGGCACCATACGAGGCCCCTCTGACGGAAGCAACCACCGAGAACCCCCGCGTCGGCACCGTCGACATTCCGGGCAAGATCGAGCGAGATCGCTACTTTCGCGAGCTGTCGTACCTCGAGCTGTCGCTGCTGTTTGCCGGGCCGGTCAAGCCGTCGGTGCTCGCGCGGTGGGCCGAGGTCGCCCCGCCGGGCGCGCTCGGCCTGGTCGCGCCGTTTCCGCTGACCCACCGCAAGCCGCCGTCCGGCGCCAAGCTGTGGCCGCACGACGCGACGACCGGCGACTTTCGCGGCGGCGCCACTGCAAGCGAGTCGCTCGGCGCGCTGCGCGCCGCGGTCGACCAGCTGCACGCCGGCTGCGTCGTGTTCCGCTCGCCGGAGTCGTTCTCGCCCTCCGCGGCGAACCGCGACGCGCTGCACCGGTTCTTCGGCGAGCTCGCGACCGCCGATGCGCTCGGCGTGCCGCGCGTGTGGCTCCCGGGAGGGCTGTGGGAGGTCCGCGCCGCCGCCAAGCTGGCCGGAGAGCTCGGGCTCACCGCGGCGTTCGACCCGCTCGTGCGCGAGCCGGGCGAGCCGCTCGAGATCTACTTCGAGCTCGAGGTCGAGGCGCTCTATCTACGCATCGAGGGCACGCGCACCGGCACGATCCGCGCCGAGCGCATGGACGACCTCGCCGCGCTCGTGGAGCACTACGCGGGCATCCCCACGACGATCGCGTTCGCGACCGCGGAGCGCTGGCAGGACGCTCGCAACTTCAAGAAACTGCTCGGCGAGCGCCCCGAATGATCTCAGAAGATGAACGTCGCGGTGGGCACCGGCAGCTCGCCGGGCTTCTTCGGCAGGTCCTGGATGTTTCGCGAGGACCTGCGCTCCACCATCTGGATGATCGGCTGCGACTTGCGCGACGAAGGGACCGCGACGGTCTTCTTGGTGCGACTACCATTACCCTTTCGCGCCGCGGGGCGCGCAATCACCTTGTTTCGCATTCAGAATCCCCCAGGACTCGGTTCGGGATCGACTCTATGGAGCCATGTCCCGCCAAGTCAATGTAGGCAATCTCATTCCTTTACTTGCATTCGATCGTCCCGTATAACGCGTCGACCTTTTCTTTGGATTACGGAGACTTATGGATATCTCGCAGCTCAGCGGCTCGCCACTCGAGAGCACTGTCGATGTGCTCGCATTCACTGTATTCGGTGATCCGTCCAAAGACGCGGTGTTCAAATCGGTCGACAAGGTGATGAGCGGGGCGTTCTCGCACATCGCCAAGGCCGAGGGCTTCGAAGGCAAGACCGGCCAGCTGCTGGGGCTCTACACGCACGGCAAGCTGCCCGCGCGGCGAGTCGTGTTCGTCGGTGGTGGTGCGAAGAACGAGTTCTCGAATCCGCACGTCCGCGACATCGCGGCGACCGTCGCGCAGGTCGCGAACAAGGCCGGCGCGGCGAGCGTGGGCTTCGTGCTGCCGGCGCTCGGCACCAACCGCGAGCTCGGCCTCGTGCAGATGGCGGCCGAGGGCGTGCTCGAGGGCACCTACAAGTTCTCGCGCTACCAGACCAGCGAGGAGGCCAAGAAGCCGCAATCGCTGACCCGCTTCGGGGTCTTCACCGACACGCGGGGCAAGAAGCCGAGCGCCGCCCAGGCGCGCGCGTTCCAGGCCGCGGTCTCGCGCGGCCTGACGATCGCGTCGGCGGTGAACCACGCGCGCGATCTCATCAACGAGCCCGCCGCGGTGGCGACGCCGGCGCACCTCGCCGCCGACGCGCAGGCGATCGCGAAGAAGCACAAGGGCACGGTCACCGCGACCATCTTGGACGCCAAGAAGTGCAGCGAGCTCGGCATGGGCATGTTCCTCGCGGTCGGCCAGGGCTCCGACCAGGAGCAGCGCTTCATCCACCTGAGCTACAAGCCCGCGAAGAAGCCCAAGAAGAAGATCTGCTTCATCGGCAAGGGCGTCACGTTCGACAGCGGCGGCTACTCGCTCAAGCCGTCGAACGCGATGGAGGACATGAAGATCGACATGTCCGGCGCCGCCGCCGTGATCTCGGCGATCGATGCGATCGCGACGCTGGGCTCGGAGAACGAGGTCCACGCGATCGCGGCGTGCTGCGAGAACCTCGTCTCGGGCCGCGCCTACAAGCTCGGGGACGTGCTGAAGTCGATGGACGGCACGACGGTCGAGATCAACAACACCGACGCCGAAGGCCGGCTGACGCTCGGCGACGCGCTGACCTACGCGCGCACCAAGATCCAGCCCGACGAGATGTTCGACTTCGCGACGCTGACCGGCGCCTGCATGATCGCGCTCGGGCCGTACACCGCCGGGGTCATGTCGGAGCACGAGGGGCTCGTGCGCAACTGGCTGTCGGTCGCCGATCGCACCGGCGAGGACATGTGGCGGCTGCCGCTGATCCCGCGCCTGCGCGAGCAGCTGAAGAGCCCGATCGCCGACATGCGCAACACCGGCGAGCGCTACGGCGGCGCGATCACGGCCGGGCTGTTCCTGAAGACGTTCGCCAAGGAGACCCCGTGGGTGCACGTCGACATCGCCGGCCCGGCTTCCACATCGAATCCGCGGCCTTCCCAGCCGAAGGGCGGAACCGGGTTCGCGGTCTCGACGATCGTCGAGTACGCGACACGTCGGTAAGCCCGCCCTCTGAGTTTTCTCAAGGAATTTCGCGGTTTGACTCGTTGCGTGATTTGACAGACCCCGATCTGGCTGTTACGATTTCCAGGTCAGGGGTTTGCACTTGAAGCAGCAATTTTCAGTCGGGGACAAGGCCGTCTATCCGGTGCACGGGGTGGCCGAGGTGATCGGCCTCGAGCAGCGCGAGTTCGGCGGGAGTAAGACCCCGGTCTACATCCTCAAGATCCTGGATACCGGGATGAAGATCGTCGTGCCCAAGGCCAACGCCGGCTCGGTGGGACTGCGGGATCTCATCACCGCCAAGCAGGTCAAAGAGGTGCTCTCGATCCTCAAGTCGCGCGACATCCCGCGCGACACCCAGACGTGGAATCGCCGCTATCGCGAGTACATGGAGAAGATCAAGACCGGCTCGGTGTTCGAGATCGCCGAGGTGCTGCGCGATCTTTGCGTGCTGCGCGTGACCAAGGAGCTGTCGTTCGGCGAGCGCAAGATGCTCGAGACCGCGCGCGGCCTGCTCACGAAGGAGCTCGCGCTCGCCAAGGGCGTGGGCGAGGACAAGATCGGCGCCGAGATCGACGCGATCTTCACGCAAGCCGCGGCCTAGTAGCGCAGGAACACCGAGCCCCAGGTGAGGCCCGCGCCGAACGCGACGAGGCACACGAGGTTGCCCGGCTTGATCTTGCCGAGCTCGATCGCCTCGTGCATGCAGATCGGGATCGAGGCCGCCGTCGTGTTGCCGTACTTCTGAATGTTGTTGTGCGTCTTCTCGGCCGGCATGCCGATCATCTGCGCGACCATCTGGTTGATGCGCAGGTTGGCCTGGTGAGGGATCAGCATGTCGATCTCCGCGATGCTCTTGATCCCGTTGGCCATCATGCCTTCCATGATCGCCTGCGGCATCCGCGTGACCGCGTGCTTGAACACCTTCTTGCCGTTCATCTTCGCGTAGTGCTTGCCCTCGGCCATCGCCTCGGCGCTGATGCGCGGGTCGTGCGCGCTCGACGGGTACTCGGTCCACAGGATCTCGGCCTCGCTGCCATCGGCGTGGATGTGCGTCGATAGCAACACGTGCTGATCGTCCGTCGCGCGGCCGACCACGACCGCGCCGGCGCCGTCGCCGAACAGCACGGTGACGTCGCGCCCGGCGGTCGTCTTGTCGAGCCCGGTCGAGTGAACCTCCGCGCCGATCATCAGCACGTGCTTGAACTGTCCGGTGCGGATGTAGGCGTCGGCGATCGACAGCCCGTAGATGAACCCCGTGCACTGCTGGCGAATGTCGAGGCACGGGATCTCCTTGAGCCCGAGCGCGCGCTGCACGAACACCCCGGTGCCCGGGAAGTTGTAGTCGGGAGACAGCGTCGCGTAGATGATGAGGTCGATATCCTTCGGCTCGAGGCCCGCGCGCCGGATCGCCTCCTGGCTCGCGGCGGTCGCCAGCGAGCAGCCGGTCTCGCCGGGGCTCACCCAGTGCCGCGTCTCGATGCCGGTGCGCTCGACGATCCATTCGTGCGAGGTCTCCATCAGCTGCGCGAGATCGTGGTTGGTGACGACGCGCGACGGCACGGACATGCCGATTCCGAGAATTCGACTGCGGTGAGTCATGCTCGCTGACGTATCACAGGACATATAGTCGCGGCATGCACATCCTGCTGGTACGGCACGGCGAGACCACGTGGAACCGCGAGGGTCGCTATCAGGGCCGTACTGATATCCCGCT
>JBLMXA010000023.1:0-3173 GCA_050257515.1 Acidobacteriota bacterium
ATGGGCGACAACATCTACCTCGGCGACCGCGACGGCGTGCGCACGCCGATGCAGTGGAGCTCGGACCGCAACGCCGGGTTCTCGCGCGCGAACCCGCAGAAGCTGTACCTGCCGCCGATCATCGATCCCGAGTACCACTACGAGGCGATCAACGTCGAGGCGCAGCAGGCGAACCCGTCGTCGCTGCTGTGGTGGACGAAGCGGCTGATCGCGAAGCGCAAGGAACATCGGCTGTTCGGCCGCGGCTCGCTCGAGTTCGTCAACGGTGACAACCCGCGCGTGCTCGCGTACGTGCGCGAGTACGAGGGCGACAGCGTGCTCGTCGTCGCGAACCTGTCGCGCTACGTGCAGTGCACGCGGCTCAACCTCGATCGTTTCCGCGCGTCGGTGCCGGTCGAGCTGTTCGGCCGCATGCGGTTCCCCGAGATCACCGACCAGCCGTACTTCATGTCGCTCGGCCCGTACGACTTCTACTGGCTCGCGCTCGAGCGGCCGCAGGGCGCCGACGCCGCGTCGGGGCCGACGCTGCACGTCCGCGGCGCGTGGACCACGCTGTTCGAGCCGGTGCACCGGCGCGCGCTCGCGACGGTGTTGATGCGCTACGCGGTGCAGCGGCGGTGGTTCCGCAGCAAGGCGCGCGCCCCCAAGGAGGTGTCGATCAGCGACGTGATCCACCTCGACGCCGACGGCAAGTTCGCGATCGTGCTGCTGCACGTCGACTACGCGTACGGCCGGCCGGAGACCTACGTGATCCCGGTCGCGTTCGCGGAAGAGAACGACCCGCACGAGTCGCTGCGCATGCCGGGCTTGATCATCGCGCACCTCGCGGTGACCGACGTGCCGGGCCGCGGCACGGTCACCGGCGTGGTGTACGACGCGCTGTGCTCCGATCTGTTCGGTGCGTCGCTGCTGCGTGCGATGACGCAGGGCCGCGGCGGCAAGGGCGCGCACGGCGCGCTGACCGGCAGCGCGCTCGCGGCGCTGCAGGAGGTGCCGAGCGACACGCCGCTGGTGCCGCGGCTGTCGTCCGCCGAGCAGACGAACAGCAACATCATCTACGGCGACCGGCTGGTGCTGAAGATGTACCGCGCGATCGAGGAGGGCCCGAACCTCGAGTACGAGGTCGGCAAGTTCCTGTCGTCGCACGAGCCTCGCTACCGCGGCTCGCCGCGGCTCGCCGGCGTGCTCGAGTACACGGTGCCCGAGCACGAGGCGTCGACGCTCGGCGCGCTGTTCGAGTTCATGCCGAACCAGGGCGATGCGTGGCAGCTCACGCTCGACTCGCTCGACCGCTACTACGACGGCGTGCTGTCGGCCGAGCGCCGCCCCGAGGTGCCCCCGATCGAGCCCGGGTCGCTGCTGCAGCGCGCGCGAGTGGCGCCGAGCGATCGCGTGATCGATCACATGGGCTCGTACCTCGATCGCTCGCGCCTGCTCGGGCTGCGCACCGCCGAGCTGCACCTCGTGCTCGCGAGCGATCCGAATGACCCGCTGTTCGCGCCCGAGCCGTACGACATCATGCACCAGCAGTCGATGTACGGCTCGGTGAGCACGCACATGGCGCGCACGTTCGATCAGCTGCGCGCGCGCGCCACGCAGCTCGCGCCGGAGTCGCGCGCGCTCGCCGAGGCGGTGCTCGCACGCGAGGCCGACATCGATCGCCGGCTCGAGCGGATCACGCGCCGCCGCCTCGACGTGATCCGCACGCGCGTCCACGGCGACTACCACCTCGGCCAGGTGCTGTGGACCGGCGAGGACTTCATCATCATCGACTTCGAAGGCGAGCCCGGGCGGCCGCTGTCGCAGCGGCGGTTCAAGCGCAGCCCGCTGCGCGACGTCGCCGGCATGGTGCGTTCGCTCGAGTACGTGAGCGCCGCGGCGCTGCGCGACGGCCGCCATCGTCCCGAGGACCTGCCCGTGCTCGAGCCGTGGGCGCACGCGTGGTCGCAGTGGGCGCAGGTGTCGTTCCTCGGCGGTTACCTCGATCGCGTCGCGAACACGCGCATCCTGCCGTCGAACGACAGCGATCTCGCGCTGCTGCTCGACTTCTTCCTGATCGAGAAGGTGATCTACGAGATCGGCTACGAGCTCAACAACCGGCCCGACTGGGTCGAGATCCCGATGCGCGGGCTGCTCGCCCTGATGCGGCTGCCATGAGGCCGGAGCTCGGACCGCTCGACATCCACCTCATGCGCGAGGGCACGCACCCGCGCCTGCACGAGAAGCTCGGCTCGCACGTCGTGCCCGGCGGCGTGCAGTTCGCGACGTGGGCGCCGCACGCGGCGGCGGTGAGCGTGATCGGCGACTTCAACGGCTGGAAGCCGGGCGCGCACCCGCTCGCGCCGGTCGGAGACAGCGGCGTGTGGCAGGGCTTCGTGCCCGACGTCGTGCCCGGTGCGCTGTACAAGCTGCACGTGCGCTCGAAGCTGCGCGGCTACGAGGTCGCGAAGGCCGATCCGTTCGCGCTCCGCCACGAGATCGCACCGGGGACGGCGTCGATCGTGTGGGACCCGCAGCACGCGTGGCGCGACGCCACGTGGATGGACTCGCGCGCGAGCAAGTCCTCGTGCACCGCGGCGATGTCGATCTACGAGGTCCACCTCGGCTCGTGGCGGCGCGTGCCCGAGGATGGCAACCGGTTCCTGACGTATCTCGAGCTCGCGCCGCAGCTCGTCGACCACGTGACCCGGCTCGGCTTCACGCACGTCGAGCTGATGCCGCTGACCGAGCACCCGTTCTACGGATCGTGGGGCTACGAGACGACCGGCTACTTCGCCGCGACCTCGCGGTACGGCGCACCCGAGGACCTGATGGCGATGATCGACGCGCTCCATCAGGCGAACATCGGCGTGATCCTCGACTGGGTCCCGGCGCACTTCCCGACCGACGAGCACGGGCTGGTCTACTTCGATGGCACGCCGCTCTACGAGCATCCCGATCGCCGGCTCGGGTTCCATCCCGAGTGGAACACGTCGATCTTCGACTTCGGCCGCCAGGAAGTGCGCAGCTTCTTGTTGTCGAGCGCACTATTCTGGCTCGAGCGCTACCACGTCGACGGCCTGCGCGTGGACGGCGTCGCGTCGATGCTGTATCGCGACTACGGCCGCAAGGCCGGCGAGTGGATCCCGAACGATCGCGGCGGCAACGAGTACTTCGAGGCCGTCGAGCTGCTG
>JBLMXA010000024.1:0-11525 GCA_050257515.1 Acidobacteriota bacterium
GACGCGCACTCGATCGCGCTCAACCTGTCGTCGTTCACGTTCTCGTTCGCGGTCGGCGTCGCGAGCGCGACGAGCGTGCGCGTCGGCCACGCGGTCGGCGCCGGCGATCTCGCGCTCGCGCGGCGGCGCGGCCTCGGCGGCCTGCGCGTCGGCCTCGCCGGCATGGCCTGCTTCGCGGCGATCTTCCTCGCGATCCCGCGCGTGCTCGCCGCCGCGTTCACCGCCGACCGCGCGGTGATCGACGCGACGGTCCCGCTGCTCCAGATCGCCGCGCTGTTCCAGCTCTCCGACGGCTCGCAGGCGATCGGCGCCGGCGCGCTGCGCGGCCTCGGCCACACGCGCGCGACGTTCGTCGCGAACCTCGTCGGCCACTACGCGATCGGCCTGCCGATCCTGCTCGGGCTCGCGTTCGGCGCCCACATGGGCGCGCCGGGATTGTGGTGGGGCCTGTCGGTCGGCCTGACCGTGACGGCCGCGTACCTCGTGCTCGCGTTCCTGCGCGGCACGCGCTCGCATGGGCGTTGAGCAGACCGCGCACGCCGACCGCGGCTGCGCGCGAGTGGCCGCCCGACCCGCTCGGCCGGACGGCGCTCCCGGCGGCGGTTCGCTGCTTCGCACGATCCGACGCCGCTGCGCGGCGTCGCCCGCTTCGCGGGCTGTGCGGCTCTGACGGCGAGGCCCCGCGTCTCGTCGCGCGCCTGGCCTCGCTCTCCGTGCGGCCCTCGCGCGCCGCGCCGCGGTCGGTGCGAGGGCGCCGGCTCGTGCGCCCCGCTAAGGCGAGCCGCTGCCCAGTGCCCTCTTCGAACACGCCGCCATTTCCTTCTCGATCTTCGTCAGCACCTTGATGTCCTCTTCGGAGAAGGTTGCCCTGATGTAGGCAGGTACATTCGCTTCCGGATCGTCGAATTCATCGTACGCCACGGCCGAAGTCAGAACGCGCTCTGATAGCTCAGCACCGGGTGCGGCACGAAGCGCGAGGCGCCGTCGGGCGCGGTCTGCAGCGGGAACGCGAGATCGAAGCGGAACAGGTCGCGCGAGGTCTGAGGGATGAGCACGCGCAGGCCGATGCCGACGTCGTGGTAGAGCGCGAGCTGGCCGAGCGTGTTCGCCGCGCCGCCGACGTCGTAGAACAGGACGCCGCCGACGCGCAGCACCCACCACGGGAACGGGATCGAGCGCGCCTCGAGCTGGCCCGACACCGCGCGCTCGCCCTTGAAGATCAGGTAGTCGTAGCCGCGCATCGCCGGGTCGCCGCCGAGGTAGTAGAACGCGTTCTGCGTGTCGTGCCAGCGCGACTCGATGTACATCTGGCCGACGAGCCGGAACAGCCCGAGGCTCGGGGTCCCGACCCGGAGCTGCGCGATCGCGGTGTTGTCGATCGTCTCCTTGCCCGACGTCGCGACCTTCGTGCCCTCCTGGAAGCGCAGCGAGCCGCCGAGCGACGGCCGCACGAACCCGTCGACGCACCACGGGAACGTCCAGCCGACCGACAGCGCCGGCCGCGTGAACGTGTAGTCGCCGCCGAGGAACGTCAGGCCCTGCTGCAGCGAGATGTCGAGATCCGGCCCGGTGCGCAGGTCCTCGGCGAGCTCGTACGAGCCGACGTTGCGCACGGTCTTGTACGTCGGCTCGAAGAACGAGTACTCGACGAACGGCGCCGAGATCACCTCGGTGCGAGGGAACACGTTGCGCTCGAAGTCGGCCTGCAGCAGCGGATCGGAGGGGAAGTTCGCGCGCAGGTACGGGTTCGTCGTCGTCAGCGCGTAGCCCATGCTCAGCTGGTGCTTGAGCTCGACGCCCCACTGCCGCGCGACGTTCGCGTTGAAGTTGTAGCTCTTGAGCCGGTACTCCCACGGCAGCGGGGTCGCGCTGTTGGGATCGGCATAGCCGAGCAGCCCGGTGCCGTAGAACTGGCGCTGGATCGAATCGGAGTACGCGAACGACGCGCCGCCGCCCCACTCGCTCGCGAGCGACCACAGCGGGCGCGAGATCGACACGGTCGCGTCGCGGCCCTCGTCCTTGAAGCCGCCGCCGTCCTCGATGCCCGTCGGATCGGTGGTCGGGAACTGCATCGGCATCTGAGGCGGCGGTTGCGGCAGCAGCACCGGCAGGTTCTGGCGCGTGATGATCTCGTCGAGGCGCACGCGGAAGTCGATGTGCTTGCCGAACAGGTTCTTGTCGATGAACAGCGGGCCGACCGCGATCTTGCCCTGGTCCATGAGGACCGCCATCGCGGCGAGATCGCGCGTGCCGAGGAAGTTGTTCTCCGACAGCGAGATCGACAGGTTGGTCAGCGACCCCTGCTGGAACGTGTACTGCGTGTTGAGCCGGATGCTCCACACGTCGCGCGTCACGACCAGCACGTCGACGGTACCGGGCTGCGTCGACTTGACGGGCACGATCGCGACGACCGAGCTGTACAGCGGATCGTGCAGCCGGCGCATGCTCTCGTCGATCAGATCCTCGTTCCAGACCTGACCCTCGCTGATCGTCAGCTCGTCGCGGATCGCCCGCTCGCGAGTCGTGTAGTGGAGGTGGTTCAAGATCCGGAGCCAGTTGTCCTCGGCAAACACGTCCTCGTTGTAGATGTGGATCTTGCCGATCACCTTGCCCCACGGCGACGGCTCGATCTCGAGGCCGCGCTTGGCGAGCGCGCGCGCGAGGCTCGCCTGCTCGAGCGAGGCGAACGTCGCGGCCCAGTCGCAGGTCGGCTCGTGCGCCGCGCACGCGCGCTCGGCGGCGAGCCGGCTCGCGGCGTCCTGCTGCTCCGAGGTGTCAACCGCCGGCTGCGCGAGCGCCGCGTGCGCGCCGAGCGAGAGGCTCGCGATCACGACGATTCGGCGCACGGCGCGAATGTACACGAACGGTCACGGCACGATGCCCCACGTGACACGCGGGTTCTTGCCGAGATCATGCACGAGCGTGACGCACGTCAACCCGGCGGCCTCGAACCGCGCACGTACGGCGTCCGCCTGATCGAAGCCGTGCTCGACGACCAGCGCCCCTCCCGGCTCGAGGTACGCGCGCGCCTCGGCGACGATCCGGTCGTAGAACCTAAGGCCGTCGCCGCCGCCGTCGAGCGCGAGCCGGGGCTCGCAGCGGACCTCCGGCGCCAGGGTCGCGATCACGTGCGTGGCGACGTACGGCGGGTTCGCGACGATCAGATCGAAGCGCTCGCCTGCCACCGGTTGCCACAGATCGCCGACCCTGACGTCGACTCGGTCGCCGACCGCGTTGCGCTCGGCGTTCTTGCGGGCGAGCGCGGCGGCGTCCGCGGACACCTCGGTCGCGATCACGCGCGCCGCGGGCAGCTCGCGCGCGAGGCTGACCGCGATCGCGCCCGAGCCGGTGCACAGGTCGAGCACGCGGCACGCGGCTGTACGATCCGTGCGCACTCCGCGCGCGACCTCGATCAACGTCTCGGTGTCGGGCCTGGGCACGAGCACCGACGCGTCGACGTGAAACGGCAGCCCCCAGAACTCCTGCTCCTGGACGAGGTAGGCGACCGGCTCGCCGGCGAGCCGGCGCCTGATCAGCTCGCGGTAGCGCGCGAGCTCGGGCTCGGCGAGCGGCTTATCGAAGCTCGTATAGAGCTGCACGCGCGAGCACGCGAGCACGTGAGCGAGCAGCACCTGGGCCTCGAGCCGCGCCGCGGCGATCCCGGCGGTCGTGAACCGCTGGGTCGTCCAGTCGAGCACGGACAACGTCGTCCAGGTCATCGGCGACGTATAGCACGTAGCCATCCGGCCACCCGGCGCCACGCCGCGCGCAGCCGGCCGCGCAGCGTCGGGCGCGTGCGCGCGAGCCAGCCCGCGAACTCGGCCGGCCGCTCGAGCTGCGGCGAATGGCCGACGCCCTCCCAGACCTCGAGCTGCGCGCGCGGCAGCGCGTGCGCCAGCGCCTCGAGCGAGCCGAGCGAGACGATCGCGTCGCGACGGCCGGCGAGGATGCGCACGGGCACCGCGAGCTGCGGCAAGCGCGCGCGCACGTCCCACCGGCGCAGCGCCTCGTAGGTGTCGAGCAGCGTGCGATCGGCGACCGCGGCCGCGTCGGCGAGCAGCGCGTCGAAGTCGATCGCGGCCGGATCGGCCGACGGCATCATCCGCGCGAGCGCGTGCGCGATCGACGGTCGATACGTACCCAGCAGGCGCGACCACTGCATGCCCACCGCGAGCGCGGCGCGCGAGCCGGGCAGCTCCGGATCCATCCAGCGCAGCGTGGTCGCCAGCAGATCGTCGCGCGACCGCATCGCCTCGAGCCCGTCGCCCGGCGCCGGCGCGACGAGCCCGACGGCGTGCAGCGTCTCGGGCCAGGACAGCGCGTACTGCAGCGCGACCGCGCCGCCGAGCGAGTGACCGATCAGATGGAAGCGGCGCACGCCGAGCGCGCGGGCGAGCTCGCGGATGTCCTCGGCGAGCTCGTGCACGCTCCGCGCACGCGCGCCGCGGCTCTCGCCGTAGCCGCGCAGCGTCGGCGCGATCAGCGTGAGCCCGCGCGGCGCGCTCGCGAGGATCGGCTGCCACCACCGCGCGGTCGCGAAGTTGCCATGCACGAGCACGGCGACGTGCTTGCCGTCCCCCGCGGTCTCGTAGTGCAGGCGCATCGCCGATGTCTCGACGAACGGCATCGCGATGGCCGCAGGATACGACGTGAACCCGCGTCGTCGAGGATCGCTACTGGATCCTTCGTGTCGGCGGCCGCAAACCGGCGTGATCCGCGAGCAGGGCGAGCTGCGTCCGGTTGGAGAGCTGGAAATGATCGAGCAGGTTCGTGATGTGAGTCTTGACCGCGCGAATGCCGATTCGCAGCTTGCGCGCGATCGCGTCGTTCTCGAGACCGACGGCGAGCCAGCGCATGACGTCGCGCTGTCGCGGGCTGACGCCGTCCCATCGCCGACGCTCGCGGATCGTGGCGACCGAACGCTGGCGCGGATGCCCGCGCGCGGCGGCAGCGAGCTCGTCGCGATCGGCGTCCGGCGTCTCGACCGACGCGTCGATCGTCGAGTTCATCGCCGCCTGGCGCAGCGGCGTGCCGATCGCCACGACGTGAGTGGCCGGCATGTCGTGGCGCAACGCGCGCACGAGCGCCATCGTGTCCTCGTGCTCGTGGTCGAGATCGACGACGATGAGATCCGGACGCCGGATCGTGGCCGCCGCACACAGCTTGCGGCCGTCGTCGAACTCGGCGATGCGGTGGAGGCCGCTGCGATGCAGGAGCTCGGTCATCCCCTGCCGGAACAGCGTCTGAGCGGAGAGCAGCGAGATCGCCGGCTGCGAGGGCATCACGAACGGACCGCGACGAGCACGAGCCATCGCGTCCGGACGGTGCATGGCGTATTCCAGCGCTCGTTCGCCCGCGCGGCGGCCGGGGCCCCGAACACCTTGCGCCCGCAGGGTCGACGCGCGCACGACTTGCCGAAACGATCCCTTAAGGGCAAATGGCCTGCGCACCGGCGACGTTCGCCGTCGCTAGACTGCGTTCGGGATGGTCGGCCCGAGCACGATCCTGATCGTCGACGACAGCGCCGAAAATCGCGCACTCGCTGCCGCGACCCTCGAGGAGGAGGGCTACCGCCTGGTCGTCGCGCGCGACGGCGAGGAGGCCGTCGCCGCCGCCGCGGCCGAGCGCCCCGACTGCGTGGTCATGGATGTCCGCATGCCGAAGCTCGACGGGATCGCCGCGTGCGCGCGCATCCGCGCGATGCCCCGGGGCGACCGGATCGCCGTCATCTTCGTCACCGCGCAACGCGACGTCGAGACCTTCGATCGCGCGCTCGCGGCCGGCGGACCAGCGCGACGTGCTGCAGCGTCTCGAGCTGCAGAAGCAGCAGCTGGTCGCGTTCCTCGTCCACGACCTCAAGGGCCCCGTGAACGCGATCGACCTGTACGCGCAGGTCATCGCACGCGGCACCCCGGACGACCACGCGCGCGCGAGGATGTCGGCCGAGAGGATCCGGGAGGAGACCCGCACGCTGCTCAGGATGATCACGGACCTGCTCGACATCAGCAAGGCCGACGAAGGACGGCTCGCGCCCTCGCCGGCCGACGTCGACGCGTCGTCGCTCGTCCACGACGTCCTCGACATGCTCGCGGTCGCCGCGGCGCGATCGTCGGTGACGCTCGCGACCGAGATCGAGGTGGCCACCATCCACTGCGATCGCGATCTGATCGCGCGCGTGCTCTCGAACCTCGTCGACAACGCGATCCGACACGCGCCGGACGGCAGCGAGGTTCGCGTCGTGATCGCCGAGGTCGACGGCCACACCGAGATCCGCGTCGCCGACGGCGGCCCCGGGATTCCGCGCGAGCAACACGCCTCGGTGTTCGAGCGGTTCGTGAGTGGAGGGCTGACGACGCGCGCGAACCGGGGGTTGGGCCTCGCGTTCTGCAACCTCGCCGTCGAGGCGCACGGCGGCCGCATCTGGATCGAAGACGGCACGCCCGGCGCCGTGTTCTGCGTGAGGATCTGAGCTGGGCCTCAACCGACGATCGCGACGTCCGCGTGGTTGACGCCGGTCGGCCCGGTGACGAACAGCGCGCCCACCGCGTGCAACGCCGTCCCCGCGTCGCAGCGAGCGAGCGCGCGCTGCGGGTCGACGCCCGCCGCGACGATCGCATCCCACGTCGCGCCGTCGACGTACGCGCCCGCCGGCGCCGGCCGCCCACGCGGGCGCGGGCCGTCCTGACCGTCGCTACCCGCGACGAACGCCGCGCGCTCGCTGCCGCGGATCCGCTTCGCCAGCTCGAGCGCGAGCTGCTGCGCGCGTCCGCCTTCGCCGTGATCGGCAGGCACGCGCAGCGTCGGCTCGCCCCACGCGACGCCGGTCGCGCCCGCGAGCACCTCGGCGACCACGACGACCTCGCCGGTCATCGCGTGGTCGAGCGCCCGCGGCAGCGCGATCGCATCGGCGAACGCCGACAGCTTCGCGATCACCTCGGCGCGATCGCCCGGGCGCTCCGGCGCGATCGTCGGCCCCGAGCCGATCACCGCGATGTCATCGCCGACGACGTCGCTGATCGCGAGCGTCACGATGGGCGCGGCGCACATCCGCGCCAGCTTGCCGCCCTTGAGCGCCGACAGCTCCTCGCGGCGCGCGTTGATCTCGTAGATCGACGCCCCGCTCGCCATCACCTCGCGGATCTCGTCGCGCAGCGCCTCGAGCGTCACGCCGTCGCGGGGCTTCTCGATCAGCGCCGATGCGCCACCCGAGATCAGCGCGACGACCAGGTCGTCGTCCCCCGCCGCGCGCACGACGTCGATCACCGCGTCGGCCGCCGCGACGCTGCGCGCGTCCGGCTCGGGGTGCGCCGAGTCGCGCGCGCGCCAGCCGAGCGGCAGCGGCTTGCCGTCGAGCGCCGGCGCGATCGCGATGCCGCGCGAGACCTCGCCCGCTCCGCGCGCCATCGCGAGCGCCGCCTTGCCGACCGCGATCGCGAGCACGGCGCGGTCGGTGCGCGGCATCGCGCGCGCGACGAGCCTGGCCGGATCGCACGCGGCGACCGCGGCGCGGAACAGCCGCTCGCACTCGGCGCGCGCGATCATCGCAGCACGGCGTTGATGCGCGCGATGCCCTCGTCGAGGCGCGCCTCGTCGACGCCGGTGAAGCACAGCCGCGCGAACGCACCGCAGGCGTCGCCGAACGCCCAGCCGGGCGCGAGCAGCACGCCGGCCGCGGCGATCTTCTCGAGCACGGGCATGCAGTCGTCGCCGCTCCACCGCGAGAAGTCGACCCACAGGTACGCGCCGCCCGGGGGGACCGCCGACGGCGCGACGAGCCCCGCCCGCACGCGATCGCGCGCCGCCCGGTAGCGCTCGCGCGCCGCCGCCAGGAACGGCTCGCCGGCGTGCATCGCCGCGAGCGCCGCGCGCTGCATCGCGACCGGCACGTTGTAGACGGAGTGGTTGACGAGCTTGCGGATCGCGCCCGCGACGCGCTCGGGCGCGAGCGCGTAGCCGACGCGCAGCCCGGCCTGCGCGTAGCTCTTCGCGAACGAGAACACGGTGACCGTGCGCTCGCGGGCGTCGTCGAGCGATGCGATCGACACGTGCGGCGCGTCGTAGCCGTAGTGCTCGTAGACCTCGTCGGCGAAGATCCACAGGTCGCGCTGCGCCGCGAGCCGCGCGATGGCGGCGAGCTGTGCCGGCGCGAGCATCTCGCCGTCGGGGTTGTTCGGGCTCGCGTAATAGATGCCCGCCGTGCGGCCGGTGATCGCCGCCGCGAGCGCGTCGAGGTCGCCGAAGCGCACCTCGACGGGCACGATGTTGTGGGCGAGCGCGATGCCCTTGATCAGCGGCCAGTGCGGCGTCAGCAGGATCAGCTCGTCGCCGGGATCGCACAGCGCCTGGATCGCGCACGACAGCGCGTGCGTGGCGCCGACCGCGATCTGCACGCCGCCGACGCTGGCGTCGATCGCGTTGCGCGCGCGCGCACGCTCGACGATCGCGTCGACCAGGGGTGCCCACCCACCCGGGGCACCATATGCGTAGACCTCCGAGGCTGGCACTTCCTGCCACGCGATGTCATGAAGCCGGGCGGGGGGCGCGAGATGCGTATCGCCGATCTGCAGCGGGATGACATCGCCCGGGAACTTCGCGAGATGCTCCCGCAGCCTTGCGAAGATCGACGCCGGAACCGCGTCGCCGGCGGCGGACAGCGAGGGAAATCGCGCCACCGGCGCACGCTAGCACGCGCACATGTAGGTACGCTCGGGAGGCAACCCGAATGCCCTTTCGCTGTCGGATGCTTAGATCGACGGCCGAGGTGGCGCGTGGAATGTTGATGCTATCCTCGATCGTTGAAGCCCTCGGATCGGCGAGCAGCCATGGCGCAACCTCTTGATACGTCGGCCATCCAGCAGCTCGTCGCCCGGGCGAGGCGGCGGATCCGCCTGCAGTGGGCGCTCGAAGGCGCCACCACCGCCACGATCGTCGCCGCGGCGACCGCGCTCCTCGCGGTGTTCGCGATGCGCACCGAGACGGTGTCGCCGACGACCGGCCTCTATCTACTGATCGTGTCCGGGCTGGTCGTGGTCGGCGGCGCGATCGCGAGCGCCGCGCGCCGGCTCGATGCCGAGACGGTCGCGCGCAAGATCGACCGCGCATCGAACCTCGCCGACCGGCTGTCGACCGCGATCGCGTTCGAGCGCGCCCTGCACTCGCCCTCGGAAGACCACGTCGAGACCCACGAGCTGATGGCAGCCGCGGTGCGCGATGGCGTGCGCGCGGTGCCGCGCGCGAACGTGCGCGCCGCGACGCCGTTCGCGGCGCCGCGCGACTGGCGCGCCGCGCTCGGCTTCCTCGGGCTCGCGGCGCTCGTCGCCGGGCTCGCGATCCCGACGGTCGATCGCACGCCTCGCGTGCTCAGCGTGACGCCCGATCAGGCGCCGCCCGGCTTCGAGGTGCTGATCGAGGGCCAGAACCTCACCACCGGCGTGAGCGTCCCGCTCGCCGCGCGCGAGGTGCGCAACTCGCTCGGTGGGCCGCAGGCGGTGATCCCGCCGGAGCATCGCTACGTGCCGCCCGAGGCCGCGATCTACCTCGGCACGCTCGCGAAGTCCCGGCCGGTCGTGATCGAGGCGTGGTCGTCCGACAAGATCCTCGCGATCATCCCGCAGGACGCGCCGCTCGGCGATCAGAAGCTGATGGTGTTCATCAACAACCAGCGCATCGGCATGCTCGACTTCAAGGTCGTCGACAAGAAGGACATCAACTTCCACAGCCCTGACTCCGTCGTCCTCGATCCCGACGAGAAGGCGTACGTCGAGGCGATCCTCGCCGAGCTGAAGAACGCGGCGCAGAAGGATCAGGTCCCCGAGCTCGACGAGTTCGCGAAGAAGATCGAGGACCTGCTGACGAAGGCCGAGAACGGCGAGATCACGAAGGAGCAGCTGCTCGACGCGCTCGCCAAGGCCGAGGACGCGCTCAACAAGAACGCCGAGCCGGATCCCGCGGAAGTCCAGAAGCAGATGGCGGAGATGGGCAAGGAGCTCGCGAAGGACCAGCTGACCAAGGAGCTCGGCGAGGCGCTCGAGAAGAACGATCTCGAGAAGGCCAAGCAGGAGATGGAGAAGCTCGCCGAGAAGCTCGACAAGAAGGAGCTGTCCGAGCAGCAGAAGCAGGAGCTCGCGAAGAAGCTGGACCAGGTCGCGAAGCAGATGGAGAAGAAGGACCAGGACCAGCAGAAGCAGGCCGATCAGCGCCAGCAGAAGCTCGAGGAGGAGATCCGCCGGCTCGAGAAGCAGAAGGAGCAGGCGAAGAACGACCAGCAGCGCCAGGATCTCGAGCGCCGGCTCGAGGACAAGCAGCGCGAGCTCAAGAAGCTGCAGAAGGAACAGGAGCAGAAGCAGCAGTCCGAGCAGCGCCGTGCCGTGAAGCGCCTGCAGAAGGACATGGAGAAGGCGGCCGAGAACCTCAAGGGCCCGCAGAAGCCCGGCGATCAGCAAGATCAGGACGAGCGCGAGAAGCAGGCCTCCCAGAAGCTCAAGGACGCCGCGCGCGAGACCGGCCGCGTCGACGAAGACCGGCGCAAGCAGGCGACGCAGCGGAAGATGTCGTCGCAGATGGACGACCTGCGCGAGGCGATGCGCCGCGCGAGGCAGAAGGGCAACAAGGGCCCGCAGGATCCGTTCAACAAGAACCGCAAGAACCAGGACTTCATCTCGCGTGCGCGCGGCCAGAAGTCGGGCCAAGGTCAGTCGTGGAAGCCGGGCCAGGGGCTCGGCCAGGGCTCGGGCTCGAATGGAAGCGGCGGCAACGGCCAGCAGCCCGGCGGCAAGGAGTGGGGCACCGGCCACGACGACAACCTCACGGGAGATCCCACGCAGATCAGCGGCAACGACAAGGACCTCGACGTCCAGGGCAAGCAGGGCAAGGACGGCGGCTCGACGCGCGAGACGATCCTGAGCGCCGCGCAGAAGGGCTTCGCCTCGACCAGCTACTCCAAGGTCTACGCCGATTACCAGCGCATCGTCGAAGAGGTGATGCGCACCGAGAAGCTACCGTCCAGCTACAAGTACTACGTGAAGCGCTACTTCGCGAAGATCCATCCCGAGATGCAAGCGCCCGCAGAGGACAAGAAATGAGCACCGCAGCAGCCGCCATCAACGTCGAAGCCACCGTCGGAGAGTTCACCGCCGACCTGCGCCGCCTCCGCGAGGAGATCGGCAAGATGATCGTCGGTCAGGAAGACATCGTCGAGGGCGTGCTGATGTGCGTGCTCGGCGGCGGCCACGCGCTGCTCGAGGGCGTGCCCGGCCTCGGCAAGACGATGCTCGTGCGCACGCTCGCCGAGACGATGCACGCGAACTTCTCGCGCATCCAGTTCACGCCGGATCTCATGCCCGCCGACATCGTCGGCACGAACGTCATCGTCGAGGACCACGGCGCGAAGCGGTTCGAGTTCCAGAAGGGCCCGATCTTCGCGAACATCGTGCTCGCCGACGAGATCAACCGCGCGACGCCGAAGACGCAGTCGGCGCTGCTCGAGGCGATGAGCGAGGGCTCGGTCACGGTCGCGAAGCAGACCT
>JBLMXA010000025.1:0-17762 GCA_050257515.1 Acidobacteriota bacterium
CCCGGCGCAGGTCACGAGCGGCGCGCCGGGCAGCCCGCAGCGCGACGGCGACTACCAGTGCACGACGACGAACCTCCAGGAGACGCGCCAGTACGATCAGATCGTCGCGTACGCCGCGAACTCCGACTCGCTCTACCCCGGCGCGATCGTCAGCGCCGACTCGGTGCTCACCGGCCTGTTCACGCAGATCGTGCTGCCTCGCGCGCCCGAGACGATCTCGGTCAGCCTGCAGAACCTCGGCGGCACGAAGCAGGCGACGATCGACAGCCCGAGCCTCGCGAGCTACCGCGACGCGGTGTCGCAGATCCTCGATGCCGACGTCACGGGCTCGACGCCCGCCGACATCTACTCCGAGATCGAGCAGGTCCACTCGCAGGAGCAGCTCGACATGGCGCTCGGCGTCCAGGCGAGCTGGGGCCTCGGCCTCGCGAGCCTGAAGTCGAGCTTCGACTTCTCGAACACGCAGATCCGCTCGCGGTTCGTCGTCAAGTACACGCAGGCGTACTACACGGTCGATCTCGACGCGCCGAGCCGGCCGAGCGACCTGTTCACGAAGGACGTCACGCTCGACGACGTGATGCAGCACATGGACGCGACGCGGCCGCCCGCGTACGTGTCGTCGGTGACGTACGGCCGGCTCGTGCTGTTCACGTTCGAGTCGCAGTACTCGGCCGAGGAGATGAGCGCCGCGCTCGACTTCGCCTACAACGGCGCGGCCGACGTCTCGGGCCAGGTCTCGGTCAGCTACAAGGACATCATCTCGAGCTCGAAGATCACCGCGTTCATCCTCGGCGGCGACGCCGGCACCGCGGTCAAGGCGATCGACAGCTACGACGCGCTGATCGCGTTCATCAAGGACGGCGGCAACTACTCGCGCACGTCGCCGGGCGCGCCGATCGCCTACAAGCTCAGCTACCTGAAGGACAACTCGCCCGCGCGGATGTCGATGACGACCGACTACGACGTCCAGGAGTGCACGCGCGTGTCGCAGAAGATCCTCGTCACGCTGCAGAGCATCGCGGTCGACGACGCCGGCGGTGACTCGGGCGACGACCTCGAGCTCTACGGCGACATCTGGGCCGACGCGTCCGATACCCAGACCCTGTTCCACAAGAACAGCGACAACTACGTGCAGATCCACCAGGGCTCGCAGTTCGGCCCGACGATCGCGCAGACGATCATCGACGTCGTGCCGCAGCCCGGCAAGACCATCAACCTGCACGCCCACCTGTGGGACCAGGACACGTTCTCGCCGGACGACGACATGGGCAACGAGGTCGGGATCGAGCCGTTCGAGGCCGGCTGGCGCAAGGATGTAACCGTGACTTTGACGGGAGATAGCGCGCGAATCAGGGTCAACTTCTCGATCACCCCGATCTGATGGTAAAAACCCTCTAAGTGGTCGATCGAAGCGCGTAGTCGGATGGTCCGGCGCGTGACCGAGAGCGCGAACCACTGACAACAGAAAGGACGGGCGGAATGAAGGCCACGAAGGTCAACATCCACACCCTCCGGCAGATGAAAGAGCGTGGCGAGAAGATCGCGGTGTTGACCGCGTACGATGCCACGTTCGCGAGGCTGTTCGACGAGAGCGGGGCCGACGTGCTGCTGGTCGGCGATTCGCTCGGCATGGTCATCCAGGGCCAGGAGACCACGCTGCCGGTCACGCTCGACGAGATGATCTATCACTGCCGCGCGGTGATGCGCGGCGTGCGGCGCGCGCACGTCGTCGGCGACATGCCGTTCATGACGTACCAGGCGTCGCTCGAGCAGGCGATGGCCAACGCCGGCCGCCTGATGAAGGAGGGCGGTGTCGGCTCGGTGAAGCTCGAGGGCGGCGCGCAGCACGCCGAGCTGGTCGCGCGGCTCGTCGCTTGCGGCATCCCGGTGATGGGCCACATCGGCCTCACGCCGCAGAGCTTCCACCAGCTCGGCGGCTTCAAGGTCCAGGGCCGCGACGCCGGCGGCCGCGAGCGGCTGATCGCCGACGCGCGCGCGCTCGAGGACGCGGGCGCCTACGCGGTCGTGCTCGAGGCGATCCCGTCCGACATCGCGCGCGAGATCACCGAGACGCTGTCGATCCCGACGATCGGCATCGGCGGCGGCGTGCACTGCGATGGCCAGGTGCTCGTGTCGTACGACATGCTCGGCATGGACGAGTCGTTCAAGCCGCGCTTCGTGCGCAGGTTCGCGACGCTCGGCGCCACGATCAAGGAGGCGACCGCCGCGTACGTCGCCGAGGTCCGCGGCCAGACCTTTCCGTCGGATGCCGAGTCGTTCGCGGTGAACGAGACGCGCGCGACGCAGCCGCAGGCGCTGTACTCGAGCGCCGGCGCCAAGAAATAGTGCTACGCAGTCGGGGTGGAGGCCCTGGTTGCGATGGCTCGCGGTCGGCGCATCGTCGCGCTGACCGGTGCGGGGTGCTCGACCGAGTCGGGCATCCCGGATTACCGCGGGCCCGGCGCGCGGCCGCGGCAGCCGCTGCAGCACCGCGAGTTCGTCGACCGCGCCGAGGCGCGGCGGCGCTACTGGGCGCGCTCGTTGATCGGCTGGCCCAAGCTCGCCGCGGCGCGGCCGAACCCCGCGCACCATGCGCTCGCCGCGCTCGAGCGATCCGGCGCGATCGCGGGAGTGATCACGCAGAACGTCGACGGCCTGCACACGGCCGCGGGCAGCCGCGCGGTCGTCGAGCTGCACGGCGCGCTCGCGCGCGTGCGCTGCCTGGCGTGCGAGCAGCTCACCTCGCGCGACGAGCTGCAGCGCCGGCTGCTCGAGGCGAACCCCGGATGGACGGGCCGCGTCGATGCGCCGGTCGCCCCCGACGGCGACGTCGAGCTGCCCGAGGAGCTCGTCGCCGGGTTTCGCGTCGTGCCGTGCGCGGCGTGCGGCGGCGTGCTGATGCCCGACGTCGTGTTCTTCGGCGGCAGCGTGCCGAGGCAGACGCTCGACGCGGCGTGGGCGGTGTTCGCGCGCGCCGAGCTGCTGCTCGTGATCGGCAGCTCGCTCGCGGTGTTCTCGGGCTACCGGTTCGTGCGGCGCGCCGCGGAGGCGGGCGTGCCGGTCGCGATCTTGAACCACGGGCCGACCCGCGGCGACGCCCACGCGGAGCTACGGATCGACGCGCGCTGCGGCGACGCGCTACCGCAGCTGGCGCGCGCGCTCGCGTAGGCGCGGTTACCGAACGTTCACGCGTAGGACCGCTGAACGAACCTTCCTACACGCGCGGGCGGTTAGGATCGCCGGATGAAGAAGCTTGTCCTGCTCGCGATCCTGCTCGGGTCGACATCGGCGCGCGCCGACTTCGCCCTCGGCGGCTTCCTCGGCGACCCGACCGGCATCGACTTCAAGTTCGGGGTGGCCAACCGGTCGGCCCTCGACCTGCTGGTCGGCTGGTACGGCTACCACGATCGGTTCGACTACAACGGTTACGCGCACATCACGTACCTGGTGACGCCGGTCGTCGGCCACGGCAACAGCGTGCTCGTCCCGCTCCGCCTGGGCATCGGCGGCGCGGTGTTCGGCGACGCGAACAACGTCGACGTCGGCGTGCGGTTCCCGCTCGAGGTCGGCCTGCGCTTCCGCAGCGCGCCGCTCGAGATCTACGGCGAGATCGCGCTCCTGCTCGCGTTCGTCCACCCGAACTACGCGTTCACCGACGTGCAGGGCGGCATCGGCCTGCGGTTCTACTTCTAGCCCGGGCGGGAGCGCAGCGGCCCGGCGCCGCCGCACAGCGGGCAGCCCTCGGCGAGCGCGACCCAGTCGCAGCCGTCGCACATGATATGGGCGACGTGGAAGCCCTCGTCGCCGAGCAGCGCGATCGCGGCGGGCTGCGGGCGCGCCGCGGCGCCGGTGCGGACGTGCGCCGGCGCGAAGCCGGTCACGGTCAGCTCGGTGCCCTTGCACGTCGGGCAGCGCTTCGGGACCGAGAGCCGCGACAGGTGGCCGAGGGCGTCGGCAAGCCCGCCGGCGCGATGGCAGCGCGGGCAGTCCGCGTCGTCGAGCGGCTGGTCGCCGCACGCGATGCACTTTACCCGGTAGACGCCGTCGATGAACTTCTCGCCGTCGTGTGTCCACCGCCCGTCGTCGTTGCGCTCGCCGACCATGACCGTGAGCTGGCGATCGATGTAGCTCCACACCTCGAACGCGCGCGCGCCGCACTTGCCGCACTCGCCGATCGCCTTCGTGAACGATTCCTCGTCGAGCTTCCCCATCGCGGGCGGCATCGTACAGCCCGTGTAGCAACTCGGATAGCCGCCGCGTTGCCGATCGCGACGTCCGTGAGCGCAACCTCGCGGAATCGCGATTCGGATCGTTGGTCCAGACCTTGCCTCACGCCGCGCCGTGCGGATTGCCCCAGCTTTTGCGAAGCCAAAGCAGCCGATCGATGCAGCGGCGCTAGCCGCTTGCCTCGCGCTCTCCGGTTGCTTCCTCAACGAGAGCGCTTCACCTACCGATCTCACCTCCGTCGACGGCGCCCAGTACGTGATCGACTTCGACTCGTTCGTCGACGTCTCGGTCGGCGCGCCCGATGACGCCGCGAAGGCCGCGATCCACCTCCAGCTCAAGAGCGCGCTCGGCGCGCTGCGCGAGCAGGGCATCGGCATCCAGGACCGCGACGCCCAGGACAACCTCGCGAACCTCCAGCTCACGCGCACGACGCTGACGATCGCCGGCACGTCGAACGCGGTCGATCGCGTGCGCTTCCACTATCACGACACCGCGCTCGTCGAGAAGGGCACCACCGTCACCGGCCCGATCGGGCTGACGCTGCTCTACGGCGACTTCGTCGCGAACGCCTCGCAGCTGATCCCGATCTGCTCGGACGACCAGACCACCGACGGCGACTCGCTCTGGTACCACTACCAGCCGGGCCTGCCGCAGTGCGCGGCCGCGATCAGCGCCGAGCAGCGCGCGATCGACAGCGCGCAGCAGGGCCTCGACGCGACGAAGCAGATCTCGTCGGCCGACGCCGGCCGCCGGTTCCTGACGACGCGCGCGACGCTCGCGCCGCAGGCCGCCGCGCCCGACAAGTGGCCCGAGCACGATCAGCTGTGGGGCTTCGCCGGCGATCCTTCGCGCCAGAAGATCGTCGTGTACTCGTTCTTCGGCGTCAACGCGAACGACAAGGACCCGGCCGACGACGGCCTCGTCGAGTACCTGCGCTTCGAGCGCTACCTGCGCCGCGCGATGCCGAGCCTGCACGTCACCGAGACGAACCCGCAGGCGATGCTGCTCGACTTCTACATCGACGGCCAGAAGCTGCCGAACATCACCTGGGACGACGTCGAGAGCTGGGTCGTCGACGGCACGGGCTTCCCCGCCGCCGTCGGCAGCGATGCGACCAAGCGCGCGGCGCTGCTGCAGCAAGTGCAGCAGGCGTTCACCGATCGCTGGATCGTGTGGACGGCGCAAGCGACCGCGACGAAGAACGGCGTGTCGCGCACGATGACGATCGAGATCCGCACGTGGCACGGCCTCGAGGACGGCAGCGACGACATCCGCCTCCACGCACGGTGGCGCTACCTCGAGGCGTTCTGGAACGCCGACGTGTTCGCGTACACCGGCCACAGCCACTTCGGGCATGGACCGCTCGAGCCGTGGGAGTACAGCGGCGCGAACTTCCCCGACCGCTACCAGGTCATGCTGATCAACTCGTGCCTGTCGTTCAACTACTACGACGTCGACTTCCTGCGCATGCACCCCGAGGGCAGCCGCAAGCTCGACGTCGTCGTCAACGGCCTGCCGGCCTACTGGATGGGCATGGGCGAGGCGACCGCCGGTTACGTCACCGGCCTGCTCGGCGGGCAGCAGTCGTACCGCCAGCTGCTGACGGGGATGGTCGTCGACCTGCCGTGGCAGAGCGGCTACGACCCGATGCGCGCGGTCAACGGCGAGCTCGACAACGCGTACACGCCGGCGAGCGGCGCGCTGACGATCTCCTACTAGAGCCGCTTACCCGCGTACGTCATCTCGGGAGGTCGCGCTCTCCGGACCCCGGAGATCGCGTGAAGTGGCGTGAGCTCGTGGTCATGGAACACGACGTGGTCCTGTCCGTTCCACTTGATGATCTCCTGCGCCCGGTCCTCGAACACGCGGCCATCGCGCAGCTCGATGACGATGGGGCGGCGCAGCATCACGGATTCTTCGACCATGTCGATGATGTCGCCAACATCCAGCCGATGTCCCATGACTATCTCCTCGATCACAGCGTGAACCGGCGCCGCCGAAAATGCCATCGGCGACCGCCGGGAGCGGCCGCCCATGCGTACGAACGCGGCCGAGCCGTCAGTATCCGGCGCAGGGCAGGGACGGGTTCGTCGCGCTGCTCGTCAGCCGGGTGCCGACGACGTCGCGATACACGGCGGCGACGTAGCACAGCTGCGACGTCGTGACTCCCGCGAGCTCGTACGGCAACAGCGCCGGCGAGCTCGCGCTGCTCCACGCGATCGCGCCGGTCGGCGAGCTCGTCGGCAGCTCGACGGTGATCGCCTGGGTCGCGCCGCCCGGGGCGACCCGGACGAGGCTGACGTGCGCCGAGCCCATCAGCGACAGCAGCGCCGGCGACGCGTCCTGCCAGCCGCCCGCGGTGCGCTCCATCCAGCGGTACTCGATCGAGTCGATCGTGCAGTCGCCCTCACAGCTCGCGTCGGTCGTGACGAGGCGAACGAACGGCATGACGAGCCCGTTGCCGGCGGCGAGCGCCTGGTCGCTCGGCGCCATCACGTTCTGAAACGTCAGGCTCGTCGGCCGCGCCTCGAAGTGATACGAGCCCGCCGGCAGGTCGTGGCCGGGCTGCGCGTACACGGCCGCGATCGGGTGGCCGTCGAGCTTGCCGGTGAGCAGCGCGGGCGCGCCGATCGGCATCCCCGCCGGGACCACCGTGATGTCGGTGCCCTGCGCCGCGCCGTAGAACGGAGCGTCGAACGCGAACGTCGCGGTGGCCATCTGCGACATCTGGAACGTCGCCGGCATGCGCACCTCGATGCCGGTGCCGCTGTACGAGAAGCCGTAGACCGGCGCCGCCGTCGTCGTCAGGTCGGCCACGGCGACCGCGCGCTCGCCGATCATCAGGTGCATGTCGCTGTAGAGCTCGAGGGCGAAGTCACGGCCGGGCTCGAGCGCGTCGATGCGGCCGTCGCCATCGGCGTCGGGCGTGACGAGCCGGGTCGCGAGATCGTCGACCGCGCCGATCTTCGCCGCGGCGGCCTCGTCGAGGCCCATCGCCGCGAGCAGGTCGCCGCGCGCCACGCTCGCCGTCGCGACGCCGACCGCGACGTCGATGTCGCCGAGCCACACCTCGCCCTCGCCTTGCGGCGCGAGCGTGTCGAGCGTGCCGGAGCGCAGCGTGCCGACGAGCATCGCGTCGCCGCGCTTGCGGATGTCGGCAAAGCCGATCGCCCAGGCGTGGTGGGGTGCGAGCGCGAGGTCGAACACACCTTCGGGATCGAGGTGGGTGACGACCGTCTTCTCGCCGGCGGCGGCGGCGATCACGTGGGTCGTCCCGTGGGTCACCCGGCCGCTCACGTGGAACGCGCCGTCGGTGACGTTGTTGGTGCAACCAGCAGCGAGCAGCAGGATGGCGGCCAGGTTCTTCATGCCCGACCGCTCGTGCGACCGCTGCGCCAGCCCCGGCCGCGCGCAACCCCGTGGATCTACGCGCCTGCTCCGGGTAGCGCGAAACTCACCGGGGTAGTTTCTTACCCGCCCGCGTCCAGCGGTCGATCCACGCGAACACCTCCTCGTGCCAGCGCTTCGAGTTCTGCGGCTTCTGCACCCAGTGGTTCTCGTCCGGGAACTCGAGCAGCCGCGACGGCACGCCCTTGCGCTGCAGCGCCGTGAACGCGGCGAGCCCGTGGCTCTCCGGGATCCGGAAGTCGAGGCCGCCGTGGATCACCAGCTCGGGCGTCTTCCAGTTCTTGACGAGCTCGGCCGGGTTCCACTTCGAGAACGCCTCGGGCTTGTCCCACGGCGTGCCGCCATGCTCCCACTCGGGGAACCACACCTCGTCGGTGTCGTAGTAGCCCATCCGGGTGTCGAAGATGCCGTCGTGGCAGACCAGCGCGCGGAAGCGATCGGTCTTGCCCTGCAGCCAGTTGATCATGTAGCCGCCGTACGACGCGCCGAGCGCGGCGACTCGCGAGCCGTCGAGGTAGCGGTACTTCGCGAGCGCGGCGTCGAGGCCGAGCATCAGATCTTCGTACGGCGCACCGCCCCAGTCGCCACTGATCTCGTCGGTGAACGCCTGGCCATAGCCGGTCGAGCCGTGAAAGTCGATCATCACGACGGCGTAGCCGTGGCCGGCGAACACCTCGGGGTTCCAGCGGTAGTGGAAGTGATCGCCGAAGCTGCCTTGCGGGCCGCCGTGGATGAGGAACGCGACCGGTGCCTTGCCGCCGCGAAAGCCCGCGGGCTCGATGACGTAACCGTACACGAGGTCGCCCCTCGCGCCCTTGAACGTGAACTGCTCGTACTTGCCCCACGCGATCCGCGCGACGCGTGCGTCGTTGAGGTGCGTCAGCTGCGTCATGCGGGTGCCATCCGTGCCGACCGTGAACAGCTCGGCCGGCTGGCGCAGCGTGTCGCGCACGAACACGACGCGATCGCCCGCGACGCGCGGCGAGCCGTTCGTGCCGTGATCGACGAGCAGCTTCGCGGCGCCGGTCGCGACGTCGATCGCGTACAGCGACTCGCTGCCGAGGTTGTCGGACGACGTGAAGATCGCGCGGCCGTCGCGGCTCCACGTCATGCCTCCGACCGAGTGATCCCACGCCTCGGTGACGACGTGCAGCCTGTGCGACGCGACGTCGATCAGCGCGAGCCGGCGGCGATCGGACTCGAAGCCCGGCCGCGTCATCATCGCGAACGCGATCGTGCGGCCGTCGGGCGAGAACGCGGGCTCCTCGTCGTACGCCTTGTTGTCGCCGGTGAGATCGACCGCGCGCGAGCGGCCGTCGGTCGCGACGAGGAAGATGTCGGTGTTCGTCGTCCACGCGATCTGGCGGCCGCCGACGCGCGCCTCGTACGCGAGCCACCGCCCATCCGGCGAGATCGTCACTTGCTCCATGCCGCCGAACGGGTGCGTCGGCGTGTCGGTGAGCTGCCCCGGCGTCAGATCGCGCACGTCGGTGTCGCTCGCCCACGCGAACACGTGCTCGAACTTGCCGTCCTCCCAGTGATCCCAGTGGCGCTCGAGCAGCTGGTCGTACGCGCGCACCTTCACCTTCTGCTTCGCCTTGTCCTCGTCGCGCTTCGCCGAGTCCGCGAGCGTCCTCGCGTCGGGCCACACGTCGATCGCGAGCGCGAGGCGCTTGCCGTCGGGGAACAGCTTGAAGCCGTCGACGTCGACCGGCAGCTTCGTCACGGCCTCCGCCTCGCCACCGGTCGGCGAGATCCGCCACACCTGCGAGCTGCCCGAGCGCGACGACAGGAAGTAGATCCAGCGGCCGTCGGGCGACCACGCCGGATCCGAGTCGTTCTCCGGATGGGTCGTCAGCCGCAGGACGGTCGAGCCATCGACGGCGGCGAGCCACACGTCGGTGCGGCCGCGGTTCGCGTCGTAATCGGTGTCGCGCACCGTGAACGCGACGTGGCGGCCGTCGGGCGACACCGCGGGGTCGCTCACCCGCTGCATCGCGAGCATGTCATCGATCGTGAGACCCTTGGCAGGCGCGGCCGCGGCCGTGGACGCGACGAGCAGGGCGCAGCTGGCAAACATCGAGCGCATGGCCGGGTACTATCACCCGCGCATGCTCGATACCATCCTCCACTACCTGCGAACTCCGCTGATCGTGTTCTCGGGGACACCGGTCTCGGCACTGACGCTGCTGGTCGCGATCTTCATCGTGCTGTGTGCGCGGATCGCGGCCGCGATCATCGGTCGCAGCATCGAGCGCGTGTTCGAGGCGCGCGGGCTCGACCGCGGCCTGCGGTTCGCGGTGTCGAAGATCACGCGCTACGTGGTCACGATCATCGGCGTGTTCGTCGCGCTCGGCTCGATGGGGGTCGACACCAGCGCGATCATGGCCGGTGGCGCGGTGCTGCTGGTCGGCATCGGCTTCGGCCTCCAGAAGCTCGCCGAGAACTTCATCTCCGGCCTGCTCGTGCTGATCGAGCGCCCGGTGCGCAAGGGCGATCTGATCGACGCCGGCGGCGTGGTCGGCACGGTCGACGACATCGGCCTGCGCGCGACGCGCGTGATCTCGCGCGACGGCGTCACCGTGATCGTGCCGAACGCGAACCTGATGTCGAACACGGTGATCAACTACACGACGCCGACGCTCGAGCGCCGGATCTGGGTCCGCATCGGCGTCGCCTACGGCACCGATCTGAAGCTGGCGTCCAGCCTGCTCCGCGAGCTCGCCGAGGCCGAGCCGCTCGTCGCGAGCCACCCCGTGCCCGAGGTCCGCTGCACCGAGTTCAAGGACAGCTGCATCGAGCTCGCGATCGTGTGCTGGATCAAGGACGCGAAGGACGACCTCGCGGTGATCTCGAACATGAACTACGCGATCGACCGCGAGTTCCGCGCGCACGGGATCGCGATCCCGTTCCCGCAGCTCGACGTCCACACGCGCGCCGCGAGCTGATGGAATCGCTGTCGACCGCCGAGGCGCGCGCGCTCGCGCTCGCCGCCCAGGGCCTTGCCGGGCCGCGGCCGGCGACCGTCGATCGCCGGGCGCTGCGCGCGCTCGCCGAGCAGCTCGGCGTCGTGCAGATCGATTCCGTCAACGTCCTCGTGCGCTCGCACTACCTGCCCGCGTTCAGCCGGCTCGGCACCTACGACCGCGCCGCGCTCGACGCGCTGTCGCACGCCGCGCCGCGCGCGCTGTTCGAGTACTGGGGGCACGAGGCGTCGCTGCTGCCGGTCGCGCTCCACCCGCTGCTGCGCTGGCGGATGGCACGCGCGCACGAGACCGCGTGGGGCCACGTGCGGCGGATGGGCAAGCGCACGTCGTTCGTGAGCGACGTGCTCGCGATCGTGCGCGAGCGCGGGCCGATCGCGGCGAGCGCGATCGAGCTCGGCGCGAAGAAGAGCCGAGGCAAGTGGTGGGAGTGGTCCGAGGCCAAGCGCGCGATCGAGTGGCTGTTCTGGAGCGGCCAGGTGACGAGCGCGCGCCGCAAGGGTTTCGAGCGCCTGTACGACCTGCCCGAGCGCGTGCTGCCGGCGCGCGTGATCGCGGCGGCGACGCCGGCCGAGGCCGACGCGCAGCGCGCGCTGATCGAGCGGTCGGCGCGCGCGCTCGGCGTCGCGACCGAGGCCGACCTCCGCGATTACTACCGGCTCAAGCCGCGGCAGGCGCGCCCGGCGATCGCGGCGCTCGTCGAGGCCGGCGTGCTCGTGCCCGTGCGCGTCGAGGGCTGGGCGCAGCCGGCGTACCGCCACCGCGCGACGCCCGCGCCGCCCGCGATCGAGCGCGATCGCGCCGCGCTGCTGTCGCCGTTCGACTCGCTGATCTGGGCGCGCGAACGCACCGAGCGGATGTTCGGCATGACGTTCCGGCTCGAGATCTACGTGCCGCAGCCCAAGCGCGTGCACGGCTACTACGTGCTGCCGCTCTTGCTCGGCGACCGCCTCGTCGCGCGCGTCGATCTCAAGGCCGACCGCGCGGCCGGCGCGCTCCGCGTGCAAGCGGCGCACGCCGAGCCCGGCGTGCCGAGGCGGCGCGTGACGCGCGCGCTCGCGGGCGAGCTGGCGCGCATGGCCGCGTGGCTCGAGCTCGCGCGGGTCGAGCTCGTGCCGCGCGGCGACCTCGCTCACATGCTCTCGCGGTCGCTGCCGTGAAGCTTCACGAGCTTGTTGTAGATCCCGAGCAGCAAGAACGTCGGCACCCACTCACCCACGAAGTTGGCGGTCTTCTCGCGATCGACGAGCCTCAGCACGAGCGAGCCGATCATCGCGCCGCCCGCGAGCATCAGCCACGTCGTCGACGGTAGCGCCGCGGTCACGCGCTCGATGCGGCTGGTCAGCGTGCCCTCGCGCTTGTTCAGGTCCTCGACGCGCTCGTCGATCCGCTCGCCGTACTCGCGCACGCGCTCGCCGATGCTGCCCTGCTCCTCTCCGAAATTCTCGATGGTGTTCATGGTGCCTCCTGATGGCTGGCAGTAGGTGCACCGCACGTGCCCGCGGTCGCATCAGGTGAAGCCCGATCGGTTCGTCGAACCGCGCACTTGCACGCGCACACGCGGGTGGGCAGGACGCTGTCGCAGTCCTCATCCCGAGCGCGGCAAGTTCGCGAGCACGTTCGCGCCGTCACGTGGCACGTCGCGCGCACCAGGCGGCACACCATGCAGCGCCTCCGTCTCGTCCTCCCGCTCGTGCTCCTCACCCTGCTCGCCGCCTCCAAAGCGCACGCGGACGATGCGTGCACGTGCGACGCGACGCCGGCCGCGTGCGACGCGGGCTGCGCGTGCGATCTGGAGTGCGCCGTCGACTGGAGCCTCGACGAGTGCGCCGATCCGGCAGCCGGCTGCGTGCCCGGCGGCGACGTGCCCGACGAGGCGGCGCTCGAGGCGCAGGAGGCCGCGGCGCCCGCCGACGTCGATCCGGTCGACTGGGCGACCGCGCCGGCCGATGTCGCGTGCGCCGACGGCGCGACGAACCAGCAAGGCCGCTGCATCGCGACCGACCTGCCCGCGCCGGTCGCCGGCGGCTGCGCGGCGACGACGCCGGGCTTGGTCGTCGGCGCCGCGGTGCTCGTGCTGCTCGCGGTCGCCCGCCGCCGCCGGCGCGCGCTCGTCGCGCTCGCGATCGTCGCGTGCACGGTCGGCGATGCGAGCTGGGACGACGCCGTCGACGGCGGGCCGACCGGCGACGCGCGCCACGTCGACGTCTACGCCGCGGAGCTCGCCGGCGGCGCCGCGCAGTACCTGCTCGCGAGCCAGCCGCTCGCCGCCGGCGCCGAGCAGCCGGCCGCGCAGTTCTCGCTGTCGCGCGCGCACGACGCGACCGCGATCTTCCGCGTCGCGAGCACGTGCGGCGATCGCCTCGCGACCGCGCAGGACGACGGCGCCGAGCTGCTCGGCTGGGCGCGCGCGCAGCCCGGCGACGGCACCGCCGCGCTCGTCGAGCTCGCCGCGCCCGACGCGTGCACGTTCGTCTACGAGACCGATCCCGACGCGATCACCGACCTCGTCGCGCAGGGCTACGAGCGGCTCGCGACGCTCGGCTACGTGTGGCCGCCCGGCCTCGCCGACGCACCGCTGGCCGACGCGCCCGACGTCACCACGCTCGCCGCCCCCGCACCGTGCACGATCACGCGGCACTCGGCGCTGCAGCTGCTCTACGCGAGCCCGGGCGAGCCCTACGCGGAGCGGTTCCTGCTCGGCTGCCCCGGCGAGGTCGTGATGGGAGACAAGTCCGAGACCGGCCCGAGGAGCTCGATGCGCACCGCGGCCGCGCATGCGGCCGGCGGACGCACCGCGTTCGTGCTCGATCGCAACGGCAACAAGCTGCGCGCGCTGCTGCAGCGGCCGAACGGGTTCGAGCGCACGGTCGCGTATCTGAAGCACAAGCTCGCGCTCGGCTACGACTACGTCGTGCTCGACGAGGTCACGTCCGCGGCCGACTACGCCGACGGCCAGTGGCTGAACCGCGCCGTCCGCGCGCTGCTCGTGCGGCTGCCGGAGCGCTCGTTCATCCCCTACATCTCGATCGATCTGACGCAGGAGCTGTCGCCGATCTACATGAAGGATCGCCGGCTGCTGCTGCGCGCGTTCCGCAACCGCGCGCGCGTGATGGCGCTCGAGGTCTACCTGCACACCGATCAGGTGATGGCGGGACAGGCGCCGGCGACGTTCCGGCGCGCCGCGGATCGCCTGCAGAACGCGGTCGCCGGCCTGCGCCGTGCATCGGGCATGAACGCGCACGCGATCACGACGATCGGCGCGACGCACCGCTCGACGTACGCGCAGTACCGCTACCTCGACCACGCATCGCACGACCTCGCGTCGATCACGCGCCAGGTGAACGCGCTGCGCCACGCGAGCCGCCGCACGCGCCAGCAGCACGGCGTTGGCTGGTACTTCGTCGACTCGTCCGATCTCGCGCCGGTCAGCACGTACAGCTTCGACGCGCTGATCCGGCGCATGCGCACGCAAGCGCTGCGCTTCGAGTGACCCGGCACGGCAGTTGCTCGGTCTCCGATCTCACGCAGATCCTCGCGATCGATCCGGTCGCGCGCACGTGCACCGCGGAGAGCGGCGTGATGTTCGCCGACGTCGTCGCGGCGACGCTGCGCCACGGGCTCGTCCCGCTCGTCGTGCCCGAGCTCGCGTCGATCACGGTCGGCGGCGCCGTGTCGGGTCGTTTCGCTACGGCGGCTTTCACGACACGTGCCTCGAGTACGAGGTCGTCACCGCGACCGGCGACGTGCTGCGCTGCACGCCCGACAACGAGCACGCGCTCGTGTTCCAGATGATGCACGGCTCGTTCGGGACGCTCGGCGTGCTGACGCAGCTCGTGTTCCGGCTGGTGCCCGCGAAGCCCGACGTGCGCGTCGACTACGAGACCTACGTCACGCTCGATGCGTATCGCGCCGCGATCCGCCGCCACGTCGACGCGCAGGACCTCGATTTCATGGACGGCATCCTGAGCTTCTACGCCCACATGGAGGACACGCTGTTCCTCGATCTGGCGAGCTACGGCATGAAGCAGCCGCCCGGCGTCCACGTGCACCGGCTGATCGAGGCCAAGCTGCGCGAGCTCGGCGGTGTGAAGACGCTGATCTCCCACAACTACTACTCGCCCGAGGAGTTCTGGTCGATCTGGAACGAGCGCAACTACGACCGCGTCAAGTCGCTGGTCGATCCTCGTAACCTTTTCCGCGACGTTTACGCGAAGACGTGCCGCGCGGCGATGGGCCTTCCCGATCTACAATCTTCCCATGGGGAGACGCGTCTGGCTGCTCGCGCCGCTGATCGTGCTCGCACTCGCGTGCGGCAAGAAGAACAACAAGTCGGCGGACGCGCCCCCGGGCGGTGACGACGGACCGCCGCAGACGATCGACGCGCCGACCTGCAAGATGCTCGGCGACACGTGCTCCGGCAACGCCGACTGCTGCTCGAACCTGTGCAACGCGCAGGGCAAGTGTGACTTCAAGCCGACGTGCGGGATGACCGGCGCGACCTGCGCGCTCGGCACCGACTGCTGCTCGTTCGCGTGCGTCGGCACGATGTGTGCGGCGACGTGCACCGGCGACGGCACGAGCTGCTCGAGCGACGGCGAGTGCTGCAGCGGCAAGTGCAGCGGCACCTGCCAGCCGCTCAACACGGCGTGCAAGACCGGCGGCAACGCGTGCACCGCGAACACCCAGTGCTGCTCGGGGCTGTGCACCGCGGCCGGCACGTGCGGCAACGCGTCGTACTGCGTGCAGAACGGCGACGTCTGCGCGAAGGACGGCGACTGCTGCGGCGGCCTGTGCACGATCGCGAGCGGCCACACGCTGGGCACGTGCTCGCAGCCGCAGACCGGCGCGACGAACTGCAGCGCCGGCGTCGATGGCTCGCTGTGCCAGGGTTGTGGCGACTGCTGCTCCCGCCTGTGCGAGCTCTACCCGCCCACCGGCGTGAAGATCTGCCAGCCCGCCGAGGGCTGCCGGATCGACGGCGACATCTGCTACAAGAGCAGCGACTGCTGCGGCGCCGCCGGCAGCGGCCTGCCCGGCGACGGCAACGTGATCTGCCTGGGCTCGTCGGGCTGCGAGGTCGGCAAGGCCGGCTGCAACGATGCCGCCGGCGTGTGCCGCAACCCGAACGGCTGCGATCCGGAGGGCGACGTCTGCCACTACCAGAACTACGGCACGTGCGGCAACTCGAGCGCGCGCAACGACTGCTGCGGCGGCCAGGGCAACTCCGGCGTGTGCCAGCTCGACCCGCTCGGCATCCCGCGCTGCTACGGCCTGGGCACCGCGTGCAAGGACAGCGGCCAGCAGTGCGCGTTCTCGGGTGACTGCTGCAACGGCCTGCCGTGCATTCCGAACGGCGCCGGCGGCTTCGTGTGCGGCCAGTCGGCGTGCCAGATGAGCGGCAACGTGTGCACGAACAGCGCGGACTGCTGCAACGGTGCGACGTGCGTGTTCGTGCCGGGCCAGACCTACGGCACCTGCGGCGGCGGCACCTCGAGCTGCGCGCTCGACGGCCAGGACTGCAACGACATGACGCCGTGCTGCTCGGGCCTGACGTGCAACGTCACCGGCACGACGAACGCGTGCCCGCCGGGCATGGAGACCGGCTGCACCTGCTTCGCGCCGATCTTCTGAGCCGTCGAGCGCATCCGGCAAGCTCTCGATTCTGATTCCTGTTCCGGTTCTCTATTGGATCCCGGAATTCAACCGAGAATCGGAACCGGAAACAGAGTCGAGAATCAATCGATCCCGCGGCACGCGCCGTCCGGATCCTCGCCGATCCAGCGGCGGTAGCGCTCGCTACGCTCGATCACGGCGCGGCGCTCGCGTCCCTCGTCGACTCCCGGTTTGTGGAGCTCTCGAGTGGAACGGGACGGGCGTTCGGCGCGATCGTGCATGAGCCGCTGCGACTGCAACGCGCATGCACGCGCCGTCAGCTCCGATCCGAGCGCTTTCCGCACTGCATCGCGCGCGATCGCGCACGCCGTGCGCGCGCGCCCGATCCGGTTGGTGTAAACCTTCCCACCATGAAGCGCCTCGCCTCGCTCGCACTGCTCACCGCCCTCGCCGCGTCTACCGGTTGCTACGGATCGTACAGCGCGTCTCACGCGCTCAATCGCTGGAACGGTCACGTCACCGGCAGCGACATCGGCAACAGCGCCGTTCACCTCTTGCTGTGGATCGTCCCGGTCTACGAGATCACCTTCGTCGGCGACTTCCTCGTGTTCAACAACATCGAGTTCATCACGAAGAAGCGCGTGTTCGACTGAACGCGCGCCGTCGTCGCGCCGTGGTAGGACGGCCCGCCGCGTCGACGCGCAGATCACGAGAATCACGCACCTCTCGTGCGGTCCTTGCCTTGCAAACCTGACGGCTGAAATTCGAGGAGGACCGGAAATGAAGATCAAGGCTTTCGCGCGCTGGGCCACGCTGTGCGCCCTGTGCTTCGTGCCGCTCACTGCGTCGGCGAACGACAAGGACAAGGACAAGCCGAGCACGAGCTCGACCACCAACACCAACAGCGACACGACCAAGTCGGACACGACCAAGTCGGACACGACCAAGTCGGACATGTCGAAGGAGAACGCGAAGCTCAGCCAGAGCGAGCTGCAGGTCATCGCGAACGTCCACGAGATGAACCTCAACGAGATCGAGGCCGGGCGGCTCGCCGAGAAGGACGGCGGCACGCAGGCGGTGAAGAGCTACGGCGAGATGCTGATCAAGGATCACGGCCAGAACGATCGCCAGCTGATGTCGTTCGTGAAGTCGCACAACCAGAAGATGCCGACGGCGGCGATGCAGAAAGAGGCCGACCGGAAGGACATGCAGGATCAGAAGCAGGCCCTGACGAAGCTGAAGGGCATGAAGGGCGCGGACTTCGATCGCGAGTTCCTGCGCCAGATGGTCGACGCTCACGACAAGGCGCTCGCGAAGATCGACACCGCGATCGGCGAGGTCAACAACAGCGAGCTGGCGTCGATCCTCAAGGACGCCAAGCCGGTGCTCCAGAAGCACGCCGACCAGGCGCGTGACCTCGAGAAGAACAACGCGCAGGCGATGAAGTAGCGCTACTCGGGCGGGTAGTGGACGGTCCCGCGCCCGAGCACCGCGAAGGACGTAGGTTTCGCGGGCTCGGCGCGGGGT
>JBLMXA010000026.1:0-3013 GCA_050257515.1 Acidobacteriota bacterium
GTCGCGGCGAGCGCGTAGTTCGCATCCGGCGACTTCACCATCGGCCCCGGCGCCGGATACATGTAGAACTGCTCCTTCGGCGCGTAGTCGATCTTCTTCATCGCATCGATCAACTGGTTGCCCTCGAGGCCGAGCGCGCCGACCCACAGGAAGTCCGGGTTCGCTTCCTTGATCCGCGCGGCGATCGGGCCGTAGTCGCGGTTGCCGAACTCCCACTCGAGGAACAGCACCTCCTTCAAGCCGCGCTTCTTCGCGACCTCGCGCGCGCCCAGCGCCACGAAGTGCACGCTTGGGAACTTGCTCGTGACCACCGCGATCGTTTTCGGCGGCTTCGGCGAGGCGGCGAGCGCATCCAACACGGTGTTCGGGAACGTCACCTGCGGCTCGGGCCCCATCGACCATGCCGGGAACTGCCGCTCGTATTTCGCCATGCTCGGGATGCCGAACGTGTGGTGGATGAGAAGCTTGTCGTAGCGCTGCGCGACCGCCATCGCCGAGAGGATGTTGCCGGTGGCGTACGGGCCCATCAGCAGATCGACCTTGTCGACGGTGATGAGCTGCTCGTAGAGCGTGCGCGCGACGTCGGGCTTGGACTGGTCGTCCTTGACGATCCACTCGACCGGCCGGCCGAGGAGGCCGTTCTTCGCGTTCAGCTGGTCGATGTAGATCTCGCCGACGATCTTGTGCACCTGCGCCGTCGCCGCGAGCGGGCCGGTCAGGGCGAGCGTGCTGCCGATGCGGATCGGCTTGCCCGACGGCGCGCCGTGCGCGGCGCCCGCGATTGCGAGTGCGACGACCGAAACGACCGCGACGATCCAGCGGTTGACGATGCTCATCTCTCCTCCCTGCCGTTGTGCGCTGCGGACGCGCCCGCGACCTGCGCTACGCCGCCTTGCGCGCGGCGGTTTCATGATTCTGGACGAAGTAGTCGGGCGGCGGCGGCCCCCAGAGGTAGAACGAATCCTCGGGCGGGTGATCGTTCGCTCGCCACTCGAGATCGGCGGGGATGAAGTCGATGTCGAACGAGTACTCGGCGAAGCTGCCCCAGGGATCGCGCGCGTAGTAGAAGTAGTTCGAGCCGAGCACGTGGCGGCCGACGCCCCACCCGCTGGTGTGGCCCCTCGACGTCATCTGTTCCATGCCGAGCCCGACGTCGTCGACCGAGGTGACGTCCCAGCTCGAGTGGTGGAGCCCTGGGCCGTCGGACTTCGCGAAGGCGATCATGTGGTGGTCGCTCGCGTGCGCGCCGTACATGAACGCGATGCCGTCGCCCGAGTGGTCGGCGAGCCGGAGGCCCAGCGCGTCGGCGTAGAACTTCCACGATCGCGTCACGTCGGAGGTGAAGAGCAGCGCGTGCGAAAGCCGCCGCGGATGCACCCTCGGCGCTCTCGAGCGCGCCGGCGCGGCCGCAGCGCCGCGCGGTACGACGGGGGCGGCCGCGGGAACCGATTTCGACGCGGGCGACACCTTCGGCGCAGCGAGGACGTGCACGAGCACGCCTTCCGGGTCGCGGAACCAGAGGCCCGACGATTCGGCCTGCGAGTGGGGGGCCGTCGTCCCGACGCCGAGCTGCGAGAGCCGCTGCTCGAGCGCCCCCATGTCCTCGGCGAACGCGCCGAACGCCAGGTATTGCAGCCGCTTCGCCGTGCCGCCGCGGAGCACCGTTCCCCAGCGATGCGAATGGCCGACCGTGTGGAGGTGCAGCCGGTCGTCGCGCCGCTGGACCTCGAGGCCGAAGTCGTCGTAGAAGCGCGCCGCCGTGTCGAGATCGGGAACCGAGAAGACGAAGTGATCGAGCGAGTGCACCGCGGTGACGCCGGCGCGCCGCGCGGGCGCGGAATCCGTTGCCATGCCTCCTCCTAGCTGCGTCGCGCCGGCGATCATAGCATTCGAGGCGGGAGTACCATAGCGGCGCCGCGCTGCGTCGGCAAAGGCGGGGTCCCGCGATGACGCACGTCTTCCACCGCCAGCTGCGCACGACGCCGCCGGTCGCCGTCGGCGGGCACGGCGCCTGGCTCGTCGACGCGGCGGGCAACGAATATCTCGACGCTTCCGGCGGCGCGGCCGTGTCCTGCCTCGGCCACGGGCACGCCGACGTGATCGCGGCGATGCACGCGCAGATCGACCGGCTCGCGTATGCGCACACGAGCTTCTTCACCACCGAGCCCGCCGAGGCGCTCGCCGACGAGCTCGTGCGCACGGCGCCGGCCGGCACGAGCCACGCCTACTTCGTGAGCGGCGGCTCGGAAGCGATCGAGGCGGCGCTCAAGATGGCGCGCCAGTATTTCGTCGAGATCGGTCAGCCCGAGCGCAGCCTGTTCATCGGTCGTCGCCAGAGCTACCACGGCAACACGCTCGGCGCGCTCGCGGTCGGCGGCAACGCGTGGCGGCGAGCGCAGTTCGCGCCGCTCCTGATCGACGTGAAGCACGTCGCGCCGTGCTACGCGTACCGTGACAAGCTCGCCGGCGAGAGCGACGAGGACTACGGGGCGCGGCTCGCGGCCGAGCTCGACGCGACGATCCGCGCGTGCGGCGAAGGCCGCGTGATCGCCTTCGTCGCCGAGACCGTCGGCGGCGCAACCGCAGGCGCGCTCCTGCCGGTGCCCGGTTATTTCACGGCGGTGCGCGAGGTCTGCGACCGCCACGGCGTGCTGCTGATCCTGGACGAGGTGATGTGCGGGATGGGTCGGACCGGCACTTTGCATGCCTGCGAGCAGGAGGACGTCGTGCCGGACCTGATGACGGTCGCGAAAGGCCTCGGCGGCGGGTACCAGCCGATCGGCGCGGTGCTCGCGCAAAGGCGGATCGTCGACGCGATGTCGGCCGGCACCGGCTTCTTCCAGCACGGCCACACCTATCTCGGCCACCCGGTCGCCTGCGCGGCGGCGCTCGCGGTGCAGCGCGTGATCGAGCGCGACGGCCTCCTCGCGCAGGTCCGCGCCCGCGGCGCCTCGCTCGGCGCGCGGCTCGCCGCGCGGCTCGGCGCGCACCCGCACGTCGGCGACATTCGCGG
>JBLMXA010000027.1:0-2568 GCA_050257515.1 Acidobacteriota bacterium
ATCGGCTTGCCGGTGTCGCGCTTCGGCTTGACGTCGGGATCGAGATCGACGAGCAGCCCTTCGAAGAACAGCCGCGCGACGACCTGGAGGCACTCGAGATCGCCGAAGTCGGAGGCGTCGATCACCTCGAGCAGCGATCGCTTGCCGTCGATCAGGCGGAGGATGCGGTTGTTGTCGTCGGGGACCTCGCCGAGCCGCGACACGAGCTCGCCGACGTCCATCTCGAAGCGATGCCCGAGCGGAGGCAGCTGCTCGAGCAGGCGCGACCATTCGTCGAGCCGGCGCATGCCCTCCATGAGCAAACCCTGCGAGCTGGTCTGGATCGCCTCGCGGCGGCGCACGGTGCGGAACACGACCTCGAAGTCGCCGTCGCTCCACGTGAGCAGTCGGTACACCGCGTCCTCGCCCTGCAGCGTGCCGGCCTCGGCGTCGATCACCTTGCCGTCGCGGAAGTAGATCGCGGCCTGGCGCCCGTTCGTGCCGACGAACTGGATCACGCCGGACTTGCGGCTGACCTCGATCGTCTGGATCACGTCGACGACCGGCATGTCGGCGACGCGCCCGGCGAACCGCATGCCGTCCTTGCGCTCGTCGAAGCCCGCGCGCTGCTTCTTCTGCAGCAGGATGTTGATGCGGGTGACGATCTCCTTGATGTAGATCGGCTTCGTCAGGTAGTCCTCGACGCCGAGCTCGAGGCCGCGGATCTTGTTCTCGATCGCGGTCTCGGTCGTGAGGAACACGAACGGAATGTCGGCCCAGTCGGTGACCGCACGCAGGCGGCGCCGCAGCTCGAACCCGTCGAGGTCCGTCGGAAACTGCGTCTCGGAGATGATGAGATCGGGGGTGTGGAGCTCGAGCTTGTCGAGCGCGTCCTTCACCGACACGGCCGGCGTGACGGTGAACCCTGCCTTGCGCAGCGACACCTCGAGCACTCGCAGACTGCGAGTGTCCCCGTCGACCAGGAGCAAGCTTTGCTTCGACACGCATCCCGACGAGAACGAAGTCGGTTGGGGAATCGTATCCAACTACACGAAACGTCGCCAGCAGCGTAGCCTGTGAGCGTGCACCGGCCCGCAATCCGCGATTCTCGGATGGGGGGCGCGTGAGGGTCGACCTGCCCTACGGGTCGCGGCCGTTGTCGGTGGACCTCGGCGCTCGCGAGGTCGCGGTGGTGCGCGCGCCCGCGATGCCCGCGGCGCGGCCCGTCCGCGAGCTGATCGAGGAGGCGCTCGCGTCACCCATCGGCGGGAGCTGGCCGGCCGTGGCACGCGGCGCTCGCGTCACGTTGATCGTCAGCGACGCGACGCGCGCCGAGCCGCGCGGCGAGCTCGTCGCCGCCTTGCGCCGGCGGCTGCCCGACGTGCGGCTGACGATCGCGATCGCGACCGGCACGCACGGCCCCGCGCGCCTCGAAGCTCTCGACATCGCACCGGATCTGCTCGCCGGCGCGACGATCGTCAACCACAACGGCCACCGCGCCGACGACCTCGTCGATCTCGGCACGACGATCCGCGGCACCCCGGTGCGCGTGCATCGCTGTGTGGTCGAGGCGGATCTGGTGCTCGCGACCGGGTGCATTCGCCCGCACTACTTCGCCGGGTTCGGCGCCGGCGTGAAGGCGATCTTTCCCGGTCTCGGCGAGGCGACCGCGATCCGGGCGAACCATCGGCTCAAGCAGGAGCCCGGCGCGCGAGCTGGCGTGATCGACGGGAACCCGTGCCGCGACGATCTCGAGGACGCGGTGTCGCGCGTGCGCGTCCCGACGTTCCTCGTCAACGCGGTCGCCGGACCCGACGGGGCGATCCATGCGGTGGTCGCCGGCGATCTCCGCGCGGCGTTTCGCGCCGGCGTCGCGCTCGCGCGGCCGTGGTTCACGGTACGCGCCCCGCGCGGATCGCTCGTGCTCGCCTCCGACCGGCTGCCCGTCACCGCGTCGCTGTACCAGTCGGCCAAGATCGCCGCCGCGGCAGCACCGCTCGTCGCCGAGGGCGGTACGCTGGTCGTCGTCGCCGAGTGCCGCGACGGCGTCGGTCCGCTCGCGACCGTCAACGAGGCGATCTTCCGGATCGGTGTGTTGCCGCGCCTCGCGCGCGGGGTCCGGCTCGTCCTCGTGAGCTCGCTCGACCAGGCGACCGTGTCGCGGACGCTGTTGACGCGCGCCGCCTCGATCGAGGATGTGCTGGTTTCCCAGACTGGTCCCGTCGTCGTGATCCCGGAGGCCAGCCAGCTCGTCACTGAGGCCGCCTCATGAAGCTCGACGTCTCAGCGCTGTTGACCGAGCTCGCGATCGATCAAGCAACATCGCGAAATCTCGAACGTTTTCTCGATCTGTTCGAGAAGTGGAATCGCTCGATCAACCTGTCCGCAGCCTCCACCCGCGACGAGCTGCTCGAACACCTCGCCGACAGTCTGCACGTCGTCCCGCATGTTCGCTCCGCCGCTCGCGTGCTCGATGTCGGCTCTGGCGGTGGCTTTCCGGTCGTGGTCGCCGCGATCGCACTGCCCTCGGTCGGGTTCACCGCGCTCGAGCCGGTCCACAAGAAACACGCGTTCCTTCGCACCGCCGCT
>JBLMXA010000028.1:0-4666 GCA_050257515.1 Acidobacteriota bacterium
GCGACATCCCGCCAGAGCTCGATGCCGTGTGCGTTGCCGCCACCGCGCTCGACCGCGAAGCTCGCATCGGCTCGGCGCGCGCGCTCGGCGACGCCGTCCAGCGCTTCCTCGATGGCGATCGCGATCTGTCGTTGCGCCGCGACCTTGCCGGACGCGAGGTCGCGGAAGCCAACGCCGCGCTCGCACGGGGCAACACGGACGATCATCGGAGCACCGCGATCCGCGCCGCGGCGCGTGCGCTCGCGCTCGATCCGCACGCCCGCGAACCGGCGGAGCTCCTCGGCCGCTTGATGCTCGAGCCTCCGACCAAGACCCCTCGAGAGGTCGAACGCGAGCTCGACGAGCTCGATCGCGAGGAGATGCGGTTGCAGGCGCGCCTCGGGTCGTGGGCGCTCGCTTCCTACCTGGTGTTCTTCCCGATCCTGTACTGGGCCGGGTTGCGCGACGGCTGGTATCACGCCGGCGGGCTCGCGAGCGTGGTCATCGCGGTGAGCTGCGTCCGGCTCCTCGCGAAGTACCCGACCCGGGGCATGGTGGCGGTGACGATCGCCAGCAACGCCCTCGTGATCGGCTTCTTCGCGCGCTTCTTGACCCCGTTCCTCGTCGCGCCGATCCTCGCCGCGATCACCGCGATGTGGTTCGCGATCCATCCCCGCGGAGGTCGCACGTGGGCGTTGTGGCTCGCGATGCTGGCCGGGGTGCTCGGCCCGTGGTGCCTGGAGCTCGTCGGTGTGCTCTCTCCGACGACGGTCATCGACGGCAACCGCCTGGTGATGGAGACGCATGCGGCCGTGCGGATGGATCCGGCGATCACGCTCGGTGCGCTCGCGCTGTTCACGACCGCGATGCTCGCGATGGTCACGGTGCTGGCGCGATCGCAGGCCCGCAACCGGGAGAAGACACGGCGCCTCCTGCAGATCCAGTCGTGGCAGCTGCGGCAGCTCGTGCCGTCTGACACGTCTTCCCCGCGCTGATAGGCTCGTCCCGTGGGCGACACGCCGGGCTCCACCCTCACCCTCGGTCGGGACGACCTGCGCCGATCGAGCGAGCCGGATCCCGAGCCCGTCCTGGTCCTGGTGCTCGAGTCCGCACGGCCGCACGGCGGATCGGTTCGGTACCGGCTCGCCGATCTGACGCGAGTCACCCTCGGCCGGGGCAGCGAGCGCCGCGCCGAGCTGGCGGGCGGCGAGCTCGCGATCCTGGTCCCCGACAAGTGGATGTCATCGAGGCACGCGCGGATCGAACCGACGTTCGGGCGCTGGACCTTCACCGACGAGTCGAAGAACGGATCGATGGTCGACGGCCACCCGACGAAGCGGTTGTTGCTCGAGCACGGATCGGTGCTCGAGCTCGGTCACACGTTGTTCGTGTTCTACGAGCGCCTCCCGATCGAGGCCTCCGCCCCCGCGGTGCTCGAGGTGACGCCGGCCCCGGACCTCCTCGGCACGCAGTCGGTGTGGCCGGCATGGCAGACCGAGCTCGAGCGCCTCGGGCCGATCGCGGCCTCGGCGCTCCCGATCTTGATCGAGGGCGAACGCGGCGTCGGCAAGCAGGCACTCGCGCGGGCGATCCACGATCGATCGGGCCGACCGGGTGCGTTCCTCCAGTTCCACTGCGGCGAGCTCCCCGAGCATCTGGTCGACGGGGAGCTGTTCGGCGACGAGGACTTCGAGGGCGTGATCCGCGCGGCCCGTGGCGGCACGCTGGTGCTCGAAGAGATCGGCGCCCTCCCCGCGCGCTCGCAGGTCGCCCTCGCTCGTGCGCTCCACGAGCGGCGAGTCGTCGCGCTCGACGGTTCCCGTTTCGTCGAGGTCGACGTCCGTGTCGTCAGCACGACAGAGCGCGACCTCGACGCCCTGATCGCCGCGGGCGCGTTCCGCCCCGAGCTGCTCGCGGAGATCGCCGGGTTCCGCATCGTCGTGCCACCGCTCCGCGAGCGGCGTGCCGACCTCGGGTTGCTGGTCGGCGCCCTCCATCGACGCCTCTACGCGGCCGACCACCCCGGGTTCGAGATCGAGGCCGCACGCAACCTGCTCCACTACACGTGGCCACTGAACCTTCGGGAGCTCGAGCAAGCGCTCGCGGCTGCACACGTCCTCGCCGGGACCGACCGGGTCCGCCCGGAGCACCTGCCCGAGTCGGTACGCACCGGACGAGCCCCCGGCACGCCCCGTCCGCTCGCGCTGGACGCGGCCGAGCAGGACCTCCACGACCGGATGCTCGCCGCCTTGCGCGCGCACCGGGGCAACGTGTCCGCGATCGCGCGTGCTCTCGACAAGGACCGCAAGCAGATCCACCGCTGGCTGAAGCGCTTCGGGTTCGACCCCGAGAGCTTCCGGTAGCGGGCTCACGCGGCCTTCGCGATCGAAGGACCCGCGTCGAGGATGCGGGCCACGACCGCACTGCAGGCGTGACTCCACTGGGTCTCGACCTCGGGGCTCCATGCCTCGGCGGCGATCGCGGCGAGCGTGGCGAGCAGGGCCTCGCCGAGCTGCGCGCAGACGACCGGCGCCACCCCGGACGGCTCGGCGCGGCGAGCGAGATGCACCGGCGGCAGGTCGTCCAGGTGATCGATGACCTCCGCGATCGCCCTGGCGAGGACTTTCGCACGCGCGGTGGGGTCGCATCGGAACATCGGCGCGAGAGCCGGGTAGCGCTCGCGCAGGATCTGGTGGAAGCAGATCGTCAGATCGGGGCGCCGATCGATGATGAGCTCGAAGCTCTCGCGCAAGACGTTCGGATCGAGGGTCATGTCAGCTCCTTTCTTTTCTTCGATCGAGGAGGTGCGGGCCGTCGCGTGATCGAGCTCGCCCTCAGAACCCGAACGAGGCGTAGATCGCGCTCTTCAGGATCGCGAGCGTGTTTCCCATCCACTCGTGGGCCGTGGCTGGGTGCTGGTCCCACCCTGCCGGGAACACACCGTCGCGAAACAGCGACTCGACGGCGGTGGTCGAGATCAGCGGATTTCCGTCCTGGTCGCTACCATCGGCGAACCGCGTGAACAGGAGCGAGAACTCGCCACACGAGTTCACGAGATCGTTGCTGGTGACCAGCAGGTGCAGCACGTCCTGGAGCACGTTGGGATCGTTCGCGACCACCCGACTCGCGAGCTCCTCCACCTGGTTCGACAGCGAGCTGATCCCGGCCAGGTTGAAGCCGCGCGACGCTGGATCGGCCGCGACGTTGTCGGCGATGAAGGCCCCGATCTGGTCGCGCGAGATGTAGCGCTTGCCATCGGAGTACAGCGTCGAGTACGCGCTGGTCAGCCTGGCGAGCCGATCGGGGGTGAACTGCCCCGAGGCGACGTCGCCGGGATCCCCCATCAGGATGCCGCTGTGTCCTGGATGAGCGCCGCGCGAGCCGGGGAACCAGATCGCGAAGGTGTTCTCGGGCACGGCCTCGGTCGTGACGCCATCGGGGCCGTTGAGCCGGTTGTGGTTGATGTCGGCGAAGAACGCGAGCACCTTGCCGAGATCGCCACCGCCGGCGTTGCCGAGATGGATGACGTCGGAGGTGTCTCCCAGCGGCTGCTCGAACGAGCCCCGGATGCGAACAGTTCCCGCCTTGACCGCAGAGCGCATGAACGGACACGTCGCCGCCTTCTTGACCAGCGTGTCGCGCTGAGCGGGGGTGACGTCGAGCTCGGGAGGGCCGGCGCCGTCCGCCTTGCCGCCGCCGCCACCGCCACCGGACGGGGCTGCGTCGTTGGTCGTGCAGGCGGTGACGGCCAGCAGGGAGGTGAAGGCGAGCACGGCGATACGGTTCCAGCGGATGAACATGATGGGCTCCTCGTGAGGTGTGCCGAGCCCGGATTGCAGTGCGAATGCCACGGGCCCGCGAGCTCCATCTCCCCGGAATCCCGCGCTGGGACCGGGGTGCGACGCAGGGTGAGACGATCGGCGTGACAAGCCATGCGTCAGCTGAGGCCCAGCCGGTGGCGACCTTCACCGCGCTCGTCGTCGTCACCGCGACGATGATGGACTCGATCACGGCGCTGCCCGCGCCGGCCAGCGTGCGATCGTGCGTCGCAATCACGATGGCCGAGATCGAGGGCGGCTCGCGCAGCCGCGCCGCGATCCCCGAGCACTCGATCGCGATCTTCCGCTTCGCCGTGTCCGCCCTCGGGACGACGCGGCTACCCCGCTAGCCATGGATACCATCGAGGCCTGTCGATCCGGGGCCAATCCGGCCAACGGCGCCACGGCGCGCGTCACGGCATCACATGCGCGGCGCGGAGCTTCCAGATCGTGCTCTGCTGCTCGATCCACACGATCGCGAAGCCGTTGCCGGGAAGGCCGGCGATCGCTTCGGCACCGTAGGCGTAGTTCACGACCTGCAGCGGGATCGGTGCGTCGGCCGGGGTTCCGTCGGGCGCGAGGAGATGGAAGCCCGTCGTGATCTCGAGGAGGCCGACGTGCGTGCCGTCGAACGCGAGCTGCGGGTCGCTCGCGGCGACGACGACCGGTGGTCCCGCGGTGCCGGTCGCCATCGGGTTCATCGGCTGGAGCGTGACGGTCGGCATCCCCGACGAGTACGGCTCGATCGCGACGAGCTGTACGCTCCCGGCGAGGACCGACGCGCTCCTGATGGCCATCGGCGCACCGGCGAGCGGCACCGTCGTGATCTGGTTGCCGACGATGTAGTCGAAGATATCGGCCATGGTGCC
>JBLMXA010000029.1:0-5316 GCA_050257515.1 Acidobacteriota bacterium
GGGCGCCCCCCGGCGCCGCGGATCCGCGGCGGGCGGCGATCACCGTCGAGCACCTGCTCGACATGAGCACGGGCCTCGCCTGCGACGACGACGACGACGCGAGCCCGGGTAACGAGGACACGATGCAGCAGCAGACCCGCGAGCCCGACTGGTATCGCTACACGTGGCGGCTGCCGCTGATCGCGGTCCCTGGAACGAAGACCGCGTACTGCTCCGCGACGATCAACCTGCTCGGCGCCGTGCTCGAGCGCAAGCGCCACACGGCGCTCGACGATGACTTCTTCACGCTGCTCGCGCGCCCGCTCGACATGCCGCGCGCGGCGATCAACCTGATGCCGACCGGGCAGGCGTACCTCGGAGGCGGCGCGCGGCTGCGCACCCGCGACTTCGCGAAGCTCGCGGAGCTGGTGCTCGAGCGCGGCCAGTGGCGAGGCCGGCAGATCGTCTCCGCCGCGTGGCTCGCGCGTGCGACCGCCGCGCACGCGTCGATCCATGCGCCCGATGACTACGGCTTCGGCTGGTGGCGCACGACGTTTCACGTCGGCGGGCGCGACGTCGAGGCGTACAACGCGGGCGGCAACGGCGGCCAGCTCGCGTTCGCCGTGCCGTCGCTCGATCTCGTGATCGCGATCAACGCCGGCAACTACGGCAACTTCGCGACGTGGCGCAAGTTCGGCGACGAGCTCGTGCCGCAGATCCTCGCCGCCGCGCGCTAGCCGTCCTCGTCGTCGCCGGGCAGATGGACCGCTCTGCGGATCGCGGCCTTGCCGAACTTCGCCGCGACCTTGTCGATCGTGTCGCCCAGCCGCTCGCCGCGGGCGCGCGCGGCCTCGTCGAAGCCGAGCTGGCGGGGCGCATCGCGCGGCTCGAGCTCGGTCGCGGCGATCCCGCACAGCCGCACGCGGCCGCCCTTGCGCGGCTCGATCGCGACCTTCGCGAGCAGCGCGATCGCGGTGCGCGCGAGCATGCCGCCGTCGCTCGACGCCGCGTCGAGCGTCGTGCGCCGCGTGATCTGGCGAAAGTCGTCGTACTTGATGATGAGGACGACCGCGCGGGCGCGCAGCTCGGAATCGCGCAGCCGCGCCGCGACGCGATCGGCCTGGTCGAGCAGGATCACGGCGAGCTCGCCGGGGTCGTCGACGTCGTCGTCGAACGTCTCCTGGTGACCGATCGAGACCGTCTCGCGCTCCGGCTCGACCGCGCGGTGATCCTCGCCGCGGGCGAGTGCCGCGAGGTGCTGGCCGGTGACCGCGCCGAGCCGCGCGACGAGCGCGCGTTCCGGATAGCGCGCGACATCGCCGATCGTCTGAAGGCCCATCGACGCGAGCACCTCGCGCGTCGCCTCGCCGACGCCCCACAGCCGCGTCACGGGGAGCACGTGCAAAAACCCGAGCATCTCGTCCGGCCGCACGACGACGAGCGCGTCGGGCTTCCGGATGTCCGAGGCGATCTTCGCGACGAACTTGTTCGGCGCGACGCCGACCGACGCGACCAGCGCGAGCTCGGCGGAGACCCGCTGCTTGATCGTGCGCGCGACCGTCGGGCCATCGCCGAGCAGGCGCTCGCTGCCGGTCGTGTCGAGGAACGCCTCGTCGAGCGACAGGCCCTCGACGTCCGGCGAGTAGTCGCCGAGGATCGCGAAGAACCTCGCGGAGGCCTCCGCGTAGCGCTCCATGTGGTGGCGCACCACGATCGCGCGCGGGCAGCGGCGCAGCGCCTCCGCCATCGGCATCGCGCTCTTGATCCCGAACTTGCGCGCCTCGTACGAGCACGACGCGACGACGCCACGGCGCGCCGAGCCGCCGACGAGCACCGGCTTGCCGCGTAGCTCCGGATCGTCCCGCTGCTCGACCGCCGCGTAGAACGCGTCGAGGTCGACGTGCAGGATCGTTCGCATCAGTGGAAGATGTTGAGCCTCGTGACGACCGCGAAGATCGAGATCGCGACGCCCGCGAGCAGCAGCGACCACGCCCACGTTGGCACCGGCTTGAGCTCGCCGCGCGAATAGCGCTTGATGCGCGCGCGCAGGATGCCGTGCACCGACAGGATGCCGAGGATCACTGCCGCGAGCTTCACGTGAAGCCAGCCGTTACCCTTCGTTGCGAACAGGTTGACCGGCGAGAGAGCGAGCGCGATGCCGCAGCCGATCGTGACCGTCGCAGCGATGTCCGTCGACAGTGCCATCGCGCGCTCCATCAACGTCAGCTTCTCGTGGACCTCTTTCGGCGCGTGATCGTGGAATCGGAGCATCCAGTAGATCGTGGTGAGACCGCTTACCCAAAGAACAACTCCGATCAGGTGAGCGGTGAGTACCAACAACCTGGTGCTTTCGGACATGGCCCGTTTGTAGCACTTCGCCCGACATCGCCGGGGCGTTTTGTCCCCGCAGCGGGATCTGCGGAGTATGATCGAGCCCGCCTGTCGCGCGTCCTAAAGATCTTTTTTCACGACGCCTGCTTCGACGGCACGACCTCGGCGGCGCTGTTCGCGGCGTTCTACCGCGACGTCATCGATCGAGGAGCCAAGACGCAGGCGATCGGCATGGTGCATCGCGATGGCAACCCGTTCGAGGGCGTCGCGCTCGATGCCGACGACCACGCGTGCGTCGACTTCCGGTTCTGCGCCGATCCGAAGATGCGCTGGTGGTTCGATCACCACCCCACCGCGTTCCAGCCTCCCGAGCTGCGCGAGGTGTTCGAGCACGCCGGGTCGCCGACGTGGTTCTTCGATCCGAAGTCGCCGTCGTGCGCCGGCCTGATCGAGCGCGCGCTCGCGAAGAGCTGGGAGTGGCAGCCGCCGCCGCACCTCGTCGACGCCGTCGCGTGGGCCGACAAGATCGACGCCGCGCGCTTCGAGTCCGCGGAGGAGGCGGTCGCGCTCGACTCGCCGGCGCAGCGGCTCGCCGCGTGGCTCGCGCATGGCCGCTCGCCACTCGACACCGCGCACTACGTCGACTGGCTGTCGCGGCAGTCGCTCGAGGAGGTCGCCGCGCGGTCCGAGCTCGCGCCGCAGCTCGCCGCGGTCGCGGCCGAGCGCGCGCGAGAGATGAAGGCGGTCGAGAAGCTCGGTGTGTGGCACGACGACGTCGTCGTGTTCGATCGCTTCGACGATCTCGGCGCGCGCAGCCCGGGGTTCCTCGGCTACCTGCTGTATCCGCGCTGCGCGTACGCGGTGTCGGGCACGCGCACCGCGGCGAACATCAAGATCACCGTCGGCGTGAACCCGTGGTCGATCGCGCCGCGCAACGGCGTCGACATCGGTGCCTTGTGCGCGCGCCACGGCGGTGGCGGCCACGCGGTCGTCGGCGGGATCACGCTGCGCGCCGACGAGCTCGTCCGCGCGCGCACGACCGTCGACGCGCTCGTGCGCGAGCTGACGCACCGCTGACGATCATGTCTGCATCACGCACGTTCACGGCGAAGTGCAGGTGCGGGCGGGTCGAGCTCGAGGCGTCCGGTTCGCCGCTCGCTCACATCTCGTGCTACTGCGACGACTGCCAGGCAGCGGCGAGGCTCGTCGACGCGCTCGCCGGCGGCGTCAGCGGCTGCGGGAGTGACGGCGGCACGCCGAACGTGCTGTTCCGCCGCGACCGCGTGAGGTTCGTCGCCGGCGAGGACCTGCTCGTCGGCTACAAGGTCCGCGAGCGCACGCCCACGACCCGCCTCGTCGCGTCGTGCTGCAACACGGCGATCACGCAGGCTCACGACAACGCGTGGCCGCATCGCGGCATCAAGGCGCACCTGTTCGTGACGCCGATCCCGCCGCTCGAGATGCGCGTGTTCACGCGCTACGCTCCGGATCCGGCTGCCATTCCGCGCGACGTGCCGCGGGCGCGAGGCGTCGGCCCGCGGCTCGCGCTGCGGCTGCTCCGCGCCGACCTCGCGCTGCGTCTCGGACGTCGCACGCGCTGATCACGGCGGCACGCCGAGCACGACCGCGTCGCGGATCAGCGGTCCGCGCGCTTCTTGAGCGTCGCGAGCTGGCGCTCGATGTCGGCGCGCTGGCGCGCGGCCTCGCGCTCGCGCTGCTTGCGCTCGCGGGCTTGCTGCTTCGCCTGCGCCCGGGCCAGCTTCGCGGCCTCGCGCTGCCGCCTCGGCTCGTCGCGCTGGTGCTGCTCGACCGCGTCGATGCCCTCGCGCGCCGCGTGTGCTCCGAGCTCCCAGCCGAAGCCCTGCAGGACGTAGCGGAACAGGCCCATGACCGTCCGGACGCTCGCCGGTTAGGACCAGTCGCACTAGCGGCGGCGCGCCAGGATCGCGTGGGAAAACGCGGTGGTGACCACGAAGATGAAGATCGCGAGCAGCGGCACCTCGCTGGCGCCGACCGGGTCCTTGTTCGCGGCCGGGCCCGACGACGTCATCGCCTTCATCGTGAAGAACGTGAGCACGGCGCCGATCGCGACGGCGATCGCGAGGCGAACCAGCCGCGCCTTCGTGTTGCGCAGATCCGTCGCGTCCATGCCGGGAGGACACTCGCGGGTCATCGCCGGTTGCGCCCCGTCTTGCGCCTGGGCTTCGCGCGCGCGGCGGCGGCAGGCTTCGGCTCGCCGCCCTCGAGCCGGTACAGCCGCTCGCGGAGGCTCGCGAGCGCGCTGCGCAGCTCGCCGACCTCGTCGCGCAGCCGGCGGACGTCCTCGCCGAGCGGCGCGCCCTCGCCGAGATCGCGGATCACCTCGCGGCCGCGGCGGCGCAGCCGGCCATCGAGCTCGCGGTCGACCATCCGCTGCAGCGCGGGGATCGCGCCGGGGTCTCCGATCGTGCCGAGCGCCTCGATCGCGGCGGCCTGCACGCGGAAGTCCTTGTCGGCGAGCAACAGCTCGATGCGCTCGCGGACGTCGCGCGCCTCGCGGTCGCGGCGGCCGCGCATCAGCAGCGCGAGCGAGCCCGCGGCGGCGCGGCGTCCCTGCGTCGGCCGGCCCCATCTGGTGCCGTCGACGAGCAGGCCGAGCGCGCTGTCGTCGCGCGCCTCGGCGAGCCCGCGATACGCGTGCTGGCGGATCACGTCGGTGAACGACTCGCGCGTCGCGGCGGCGCGCAGCAGCTCGCCGGCGCGCGGCGCGCGCGTCTTGCCGAGCGCGAGGCACGCCTCGGCCTCGACGAAGTAGCTCGCGTCGCCCTTGCCGACGACCTTCGCGAGCGCCGCGCCGGCGACCGGGTCGTGCACGAACTCGCCGAGCGCGCGCGCGATCACGCGGCGCGCGCGCGGATGGACCTCGGCCTCGAGCCGCCGCGCGAGCCGGTCGCGCGCGGGCTGCGTGCGCAGCGTCGCGAGCCCGAGCGCCGCGGCGCCGCGGACCGCCCAGAACTTGTCCTTGTC
>JBLMXA010000030.1:0-9379 GCA_050257515.1 Acidobacteriota bacterium
CCGAGCACGATCTCAAGTCGCCGCACGCCTTCCGCCAGCTCTACGCCGACGACCCCGCGGCAATCTGCCGCACCACCGAGATCGTCGATCGCTGCACCTTCACGCTGGGCGAGCTGCGCTACCGCTATCCGTCGGAGCGGCTGCCGGGCGGCCAGACGTCGAGCGAGTACCTGCGCGCGCTCGTGTTCGAGGGCGCGGCCTCGCGCTACGGCGGGCGCGTGCCGCCGGAGGTGCGCGCGCAGCTCGAGGCCGAGCTCGCGGTGATCGAGGATCTCGACTACCCCGGCTACTTCCTGACGATGTACGAGATCGTGTCGTACTGCCGGCGGCGCGACATCCTGTGCCAGGGCCGCGGCTCGGCGGCGAACTCGGCGGTGTGCTTCTGCCTCGGCATCACCGCGGTCGATCCCGTGCGCATGGGCCTGCTGTTCGAGCGCTTCCTGTCGCGCGAGCGCGCCGAGCCGCCCGACATCGATCTCGACATCGAGCACGAGCGCCGCGAGGAGGTGATCCAGCACGTCTACAGCGTGTACGGGCGCGATCACGCGGCGATGGTGTGCAACGTGATCCGCTACCGGCCGAAGTCGGCGGTGCGCGACGTGGGCAAGGCGCTCGGCATCCCCGAGACCGCGCTCGATCGCGCGGCGAAGCACCTGTCGCATTACGGCAGCGTCGAGCAGGCCGCGCTCGAGCACGCGCTCGCCGGCGAGGCGGGCGTGCTCGATCACCTCGCGCGGCTCTCCGACGAGATCCTCGAGTTCCCGCGCCACCTGTCGGTGCATCCCGGCGGGTTCTTGCTCGGCCACGAGCCGGTCCACGACATCGTGCCGATCGAGAACGCGGCGATGCCGGGCCGCACCGTGATCCAGTGGGACAAGGACGATCTCGAGGATCTCGCGCTGTTCAAGGTCGACCTGCTCGCGCTCGGCGCGCTGCACCAGCTCCACCTCGGGCTCGATCTGATGAAGCGCCACCGCGGCCTCGAGCTGTCGATGGCGACCATCCCCGCCGAGGACGCGGCGACCTACGACATGATCTGCACCGCCGACACCGTCGGCACGTTCCAGATCGAGAGCCGCGCGCAGATGTCGATGCTGCCTCGCCTGCGGCCGCGCACGTTCTACGATCTCGTCGTCGAGGTCTCGCTCGTGCGGCCCGGCCCGATCTCGGGCGGCATGGTGCATCCCTACCTGCGGCGGCGCAAAGGCGTCGAGCCCGTCGACTACCCGCACGCGTGCCTCGAGCCGGTGCTCGCCAAGACGCTCGGCGTGCCGCTGTTCCAGGAGCAGGTGATGCGGCTCGCGGTGGTCGCCGCCGACTACACGCCCGGCGAGGCCGACCAGCTGCGCCGCGACATGGCCGCGTGGCGGCGCAGCGGCCGCCTCGAGCGCCACCGCCAGCGCCTGATCTCGGCGATGGAGCACAAGGGCATCGCGCACGAGTTCGCGGAGCGCGTGTTCGAGCAGATCAGAGGCTTTGGCGAGTACGGCTTTCCGGAGTGCGTCGTCGGCGACACGCGCGTGATCGACGCGGACACCGGCGCGTGGGTGCGCATCGAGGACGTGGTCGCCGGCCGCGTGCCGCTGAAGCACACGCTGACATGCAGCGGCGATCTGAAGATCGAGAAGCGCCGCGTCGTCGCCGCGAAGGCGAGTGGCCGCAAGCAGACGTTCAAGCTGCGCACCGCACTCGGCCGCGAGATCCAGGCGACCGCGAACCATCCGTTCCTGACGATGGCCGGATGGAGAAAGCTCGGCGAGCTGAAGGTCGGAGATGCGGTCGCAACCGCACGCTCGCTGCCGCCGCTTGGCACGAAGCGCTGGAAACGTCACGAGCTCGTCGTCGCCGCGGATCTGATCGCCGAAGGCAATCTTTGTCATCCCAGCACGTTCTACTTCTACACGCAGGACGAGCAGCACTGCGCCGAGTTCGTGGGCGCGGTCGAGCGCTTCGCAAATACCATCGCGGTCGTCGAGCGTCACCACGACTGTTTCAGCGTGCGCGTTCGTCGTGAAGATCGCGCGACTCCTGCCGGAGCGGTCGCGTGGACACAGCAGCACGCGCTGTGGGGATGCGATGCGTACTCCAAGCACCTCCCATCCGATGCATTCTTGCTCGGTATGCGCGAGATCCAGAGCACGAGCCGCGCCAAGCGCGGGTTCCGGCGCTGGGTCGTCGGCAAGCTGGCGGACCATCTTCGTTCACGCGAGCTCGAGCGGCGCGCGAGCTCCGACGTCTGCTGGGACCGCATCGTCTCGATCGAACCCGCGGGAGTGCAGGAGACCTGCGACCTCTCGATCGAGGGCAACCACAACTTCCTCGCGAACGACTTCGTCGTGCACAACTCTCACGCCGCCAGCTTCGCGCTGATCGCCTACGCGACGTCGTGGATGCGCAAGCACTACCTGCCGGAGTTCACGTGCTCGCTGCTCAACGCGCAGCCGATGGGGTTCTACTCGCCGGCGACGATCGTCGGCGACGCGCAGCGGCACGGGCTCGCGATCCGGCCGATCGACGTCGCGCACAGCGAGTGGGACTGCACGCTCGAGGCGAGCGACGATGACTTCCGGTTCGCGCTGCGCATGGGGCTGCGCTGGGTGCGCGGCATGCAGCTCGCCGAGGGCGAGCGGATCGTCGCGGCGCGCCGCGACCGCGCGTTCGTGTCGATCGAGGACTTCGTGCGGCGCGCGCACGTCGCCGGGCGCACGCACACCGCGCTCGCCGAGGCCGGCGCGCTCGGCACGCTCGCGCCCGAACGCGACGACCGGCGCGGCGCGCTGTGGCAGGTGCTGGGCTGGGTGCGCCGCGAGCACGAGCCGTTGCCGCTCGGCGGCGACTCCGCCGACGACATCAGCTTCGCGAAGCTGTCCGAGCTCGACGAGATCTTCTGGGACTACCGCGCGAGCGATCACTCGACCCGCGGCCATCCGCTCGCGCCGCTGCGCGGCGAGCTGCGCGCGCACCGCTGGCCCGACGCGCGCACCGTACAGCGCGGCCGCGACGGCCAGCGCATCGAGTACGTCGGCGTCGTGATCTGCCGCCAGCAGCCGGGCACCGCGTCGGGCGTGACGTTCATGACGCTCGAGGACGAGACCGGGTTCGTCAACCTCGTCGTGTGGGCGCAGACGTTCGCCGAGTACGCGCACGTGATCCGCGGCAGCTCGCTGCTCGGCGTCACCGGCAAGCTGCAGGTGCAGGAGGGCATCGTCCACGTGATCGCCGAGCAGCTGTGGGTGCCCGAGCTGACGCGGCCGATCGCCGAGGTCGAGAGCCGCGACTTTCATTGATCCGCCGCGCAACGCCGCGACGACGCCCGTGTCTCGATCGCGTGCGCTGCGCGCTCGTGATCGCGCTGCTCTGCGGGACCGCCTCGGCGGGCTCGGCGCCGGAGCTCGCGTTCGCTCGCGGCGACGTCCTCGTCGCGGCCGGTGACGAGGACGGCGCGCTCGCGGCGTTCGACGAGGTGGTCGATCGGTTTCCTGCATCGCCGCGCGCAGGCGAGGCCGCGATCCGCACGCTCGAGCTGCTGGATCGGTCGAGCCGGTTCGCCGAGCTGTGCGCGCGCGCCGGGCGCTTGACGCGCGATCGTCCGCTGCTGGTGCGACATCGCGCGTTCGCGCGCCAGGTGCGACGGATCTTCCTCAGCTGCGTGCGCCGCGACGAGCCACCGCCACCCACCGACTTCGAGCAGGAGGCGCTCGAGCGGCTCGCCGAATTCGCGGCGATGCCCACCGCGCCGTTCGGCGACGAGCTCCTCTACGACGCGGGCTGGCAGTTCTACATCTCCGACCATCGCGACGAGGCCGCGCGCGCGTGGCGCGTGCTGATCGCGCTGTACCCTCGCTCGCCGCTCGCGCGCCGCGCGCGCATCGGGCTGCCGCCGTGAGTGGCCGGCGCGGCCACCAGATTGGCCAGACCGGTCAATGCCCGCGGCGAGCGCGCATGCGAAGACGCCCGCCACGATGCGCACGATCATCCTCGCGATCCTGCTCGCCGGCTGCGTCGAGCCCGCCACCGACCACGCGTCGGAGCCGCTGCAGGCCGCGCCGTTCTTCGGCGGCGATCCCGCGAACGGTGCCGAGTTCGCGGTCGACGTCTCGGTGTGGGAGACGCCGCTCGCGCAGAGCCAGATGGACTGCTTCTGGGACTCCGGCGTGCGCCACGTCGTCGTCGGCACGCAGGACGCGCTGGTCGCGCACCAGCAGCTCGCGATGGCGGTGTCACGCGGGATGACCGTCGACGCGTACGTCTACCTCTACTGGAACCAGGACGTCACCGCGCAGGTGACCGCCGCGTATCAGATGGTCCAGGGCTATCCGATCGGCCGCATGTGGCTCGACATCGAGCAGCCGCCCGGCAGCCTCGGCTCGAGCAAGCTGATCCCGGCGATCCAGCAGGCGCTCGACGCGTGCGTCGCGAACGGCGCGCCGTGCGGCATCTACACCGGCCCCGGCTGGTGGAAGACGTACCTCGGCAACGCCGCGGCGTTCCCGGCGGTGCCGCTGTGGTACGCGCTCTACAACCACAAGCGCTCGCTCTCGGACTGGGCGACCGAGCAGTTCGGCGGCTGGCCGGCTGCGGCCGCCAAGCAGTTCCAGACCGCGCCGCTGTGCGACGTCGGCGGCGCCGACTGGGACGTCATGCAGGTGCTGACCACGCCGGCCATCGTCGTCGATCGCACGCCGCCGCCGCCGGCGACCGCACCGCCCGCCGCGCCGGGCAACCTGTTTCCCGCCGACGGCATGGTGGTCCCGATCGACTACGTCAAGCTGATGGCGGGGACGTCGCCGACCGCGACGTCGTACCAGCTCGCGCTCGAGCGCTACACCGGCACCGCGTGGGCGACGTACTATACGTGGACGGCAGCGAACGCGTACGTGAAGGTGTCGCCGCCCGCGACGCCGGCGCTGTACCGCGTGCGCGCGCGGGCGCACAACGGCCTCGGCTGGAGCGCGTGGTCCGACGACGCGTCGTTCGACTACGGCAACTACACCGGCCCGCGGCCATCGAGCTCGCCGCCGCCGCCGCCCGCACCGGGCGGAGTGCCGGCGTCGCTGGCGCCCGACGGCACGACCGAGACCGGCGCGAGCGTCGCGATGTCGTGCAGCGCGGTCGCGAGCGCGACGGCGTACCAGTTCGCGATCGAGCTCAGCTCGGGCGGCAGCTGGACCGCGTACTACACCTACACGGGCGCGGCGCCGTCGCGCACGTTCTACCCGCAGACGCGCGGCACCGACTACCGGTTCCGCGTGCGCGCGCAGGTCGCCGGCGCCTACGGCGACTGGTCGACCTACGCGACGTTTCACGTGCAGTAGCCGCGTTACAATCGCGGCGGGATGGCTGTCCCGACGATCGCGAGCGGCGCGCTCCGCAAGATGCTCGGCTTTGTCGCCGATCTCGGGATCGAGCGCGGCGAGCTGCTCGGCGAGCTCGGCGTCGACCCCGCGCAGGTCGACGACCGCGACGCGCGGATCCCGATCGCGACGCTGCACGCCGCGTGGGAGGCGCTGCTCGCGCGCGCGCCGCGCGCCGACGGCGCCGCGCTCGCCGCCGAGCGCTACGCGCCGGGCGACTACGGCCTGGTCGGGTTCGTCGTGATGACGAGCGCGACGCTCGACGAGGCGCTCGCGCACTTCGTGCGCTACAGCGCGCTGTGGACCGACGAGCCCAGGTTCACGCGCGAGGGCGCGGCGATCCGCGCGACGTACCACCACCGGTTCGCCGACGGTGCGGGCAAGCGGATGGCGACCGAGGCCGCGTTCACCGAGCTCGTCCAAGGCGCGCGGCTGCTCGCGCAGCGCCGGATCGTGCCGCGCGCGGTGCGGTTCGCGCACGCGTCGCCCGGCGGTGACTCGGCGCTGCGCGCGTTCTTCGGCTGCGACGTCGAGCTCGGTGCGTCCGAGAACCTGCTCGAGCTCGACGCGGCCGACCTCGCGCTGGCGGTGCCGCGCGGCGACGCCCAGCTCGGCGCGTTCCTGCGCGACGTCGCGAACCAGGCGCTCGCGAAGCGCGAGCCCGATGCCGGGTCGCTGCTCGACCGCGCGCGCTCGATCGTCGCCGAGGAGCTCGCGCGCGGCGTGCCGGCGATCGACGTGATCGCGAAGAAGCTCGCGGTCAGCTCGCGGACGCTGCGGCGCCGCCTCGAGGAGCACGGCACGTCGTATCGCAAGCTCGTCGACGCGACCCGCGAGGAGCTCGCGCGCAGCTACGTGCGCGATCGCCGCATCCAGCTCGCCGAGGTCGCGTTCCTGCTCGGGTTCTCCGAGCCGAGCGCGTTCCATCGCGCGTTCAAGCGGTGGACGAGCATGACGCCTGCCGCATGGCGCGCCGCCTCGTGAATCGTGACACCATAGGCTCCATGTACCGGGGGAGTCTGGCCGTGGCGCTCGTCGCCCTCGCGGCCTCGCCCCGGAGCTGGGCGCAGAAGGCCGAGGCCGATGCTGCGTTCCAGCGGGGACGCGACCTCATGGCGAAGGGCGAGACCGCGAAGGCGTGCGCGGAGTTCGAGGCGAGCATGCGCTTCGAGCCCGAGCACGGCACGCTCTACAACCTCGCGATCTGCCACGCCCGGCTCGGCAAGCTCGCGAGCGCGTGGACCGAGTTCAAGGAGCTCGCTGCGAACGACACGAACGCGGCGCGCGGCAAGGATGCCGGCAAGCGCGCGGCTGCCCTCGAGCCACGCCTCACCCGCATGCACCTCGCGATCAAGGCACCGCCGCCGGGGCTCGTGATCACGCGCGACGGCGTCGACGTCACGTCGCTCGTGGGCGCCGATACACCGGTCGACCCCGGCAACTACACGTTCGTCGCGCAGGCGCCCGGCCGCACGCCGGTGACCGTGTCGGTCGCGCTCGTCGGCGCGGGAACGACGGTCGACGTCGAGCTTCCCGAGCTTGCCGCCGCCGCGGCGCCGGAGCAGGCGGCGGCGGGCTACCCGCTGGAGCTGCCACAGCGCCCGCTCGCGCTGCCGCGCGGGCTCGTCGAGGTCACGGGGCTCGTCGCGCTCGGCGAATCGAAGCTGTACCTGCACGCGCCGGTCGACCTGCTGGTGTCGGGGCGCGTCGGGCTCGGCGCGATCGAGGCCGAAGCGGGGATCGACATCCACGGGCGCTACGCGGTCGACGTCAACAAGCCGAACCAGCCGGCGTCGCTGTACGCCGCCGCGCGCTACGTGCAGTCGCCGATGCTCACGTTCGGCGCCGACTACACGCGCTACGAGCCGACCGGCGGTCCGGAACAGGGCTCGGATCTGCGCGCGCTCGTCGCTCGCAAGCGGGTGATCACGCCGGTCATCGCGCTCGACGGGCGTGCCGGCGTGCTCTACAGCCAGCGCCGCACGAGCTGCGGCGAGCTCGACGAGTTCGCCGCCACCGGCCTCGGGCGCGTGCAGCTCGCGGCAACATCGCGCGTGTCGTTCGAGGCGCTGGCGCGGCTCGACGCCGGCCTCGGCGGCAAGCTCTACCAGGACACGCTGCGGCTCGCGGTCGGGGGGATGGGCCTCGTCGCGGTGACCCCGCAGATCGACGCCGTCGTCGTCGCGTACCTACCCGTGGCGCCGTCATCCGACCCCGAGATCTTCTCGATCGGGGCCGCGTGGCGCTCGCGTTGAGCTACGCTGGAAGGGTTGCTGGAGCCTGGCTCCCTCGTCGGCGGGCGTTATCGGGTCGGGCGTGTGCTCGGACGCGGAGGTATGGGTGTGGTCGTCGAGGGCGTGCACGAGCAGCTCGGCACGCGCGTCGCGATCAAGGTGATGCGGGAGGAGCGCGCGAAGAAGCCGGACAACGTGCAGCGCTTCCTGCGCGAGGCGCGAGCCGCGGCGCAGCTCCGTAGCGAGCACGTCTGTCGCGTCCACGACTTCGGCACGCTCGACGACGGCGCCCCGTACATGGTGATGGAGCTGCTGGACGGGCGCGATCTCGCGACGCTGCTCAAGCAGGGCGGCCCGCTCGACGTCGGGATCGTCGCGCGCTACATGCTGCAGGTCTGTGCTGCGATGGCCGAGGCGCACGCGCTCGGGCTCGTCCACCGCGATCTCAAGCCCGGCAACCTGTTCCTCGTCGAGCGTCCCGATGGCTCGCCCGCGATCAAGGTGCTCGACTTCGGCATCGCGAAGGCGTCGAGCTACGATCGCGATCTGACCGACACCGACAACGTGCTGGGCTCGCCCGTGTACATGTCGCCGGAGCAGCTCAAGTCGAGCAAGAACCTCGACGCGCGCAGCGACATCTGGTCGATCGGCATCGTGATGTACGAGCTCGCCGCGGGGCACGCGCCGTTTGGCGGCGACGGCCCGACCGAGGTCGCGCTCGCGATCACGACCGAGCGGTTGCCAGCGATGCCGGCGCGGGTACCGCGCCGGTATTCCGAGGTGGTGCGGCGCTGCCTGCACAAGCAGGCGAGCCGGCGCTATCCCGACGTCGCCGCGCTCGCCGAGGCCCTCGAGCCGCTCGCGAGCACGGACCCGTCGGGCGCCAAGGCGGTGGCACGCGTGCTGGCGTCCGCGAGTGTCACCGGGCACGCGACCGCGCCGGCGATCCCGAGCATGCTGCAGGCCAAGGAGACGACGCTCGGACGGGCGAGCGGCGAGCGCGCGCCGACGATGCGCGCTCGCCCCCGGTGGCTCGTCGCGGCGGCGCTCGCGGGCGCGCTCGCGGTCGGCAGCGTCGCGACCGCGCTGATCCTCGGCGCGCGATCGTCGGGCGACGCGCCGGCGAGGCCGCCCGGGCCCGCCGTCGCCCCGGCCGCGCGCGTCGACGCACGGGTGCCGGCGAGCGCGCCGGTCGATGCGCCTTCGCCTGCGCGAGCCGCGACGGTCGATGCGGCCATCGTCGATTCCGCGCCCGCACCTGTCGCGGCGCCGCCGGCGCGTCATCGGGTGCCCCGGCCCAAGCGCGCCCCGGAGCCCGATCTCGGGCGGAGCCGGTACTAGGGACGTCGCTACAGCAGGGTCTCGAGCGTCAGCGTGAAGATGTGCATCACGCCGTGGCCCTCGAAGTTCGTCGGCGGGATCGTGATCGAGTCCGACACGGTCGGCACGACATACCAGTAGTGCGTGTAGCTCGCGCCGACCCGGAAGCGGCCGAACGTGCGCCGCGCGCCGACGTGGATGCCGTAGTGGCTGAAGATCGGCTGGTCGAACGTCAGCGTGTTCGCCGGCGCGGGCGAGTGGTCGTAGTTCGTGCCGGCCATCAGCTCGAGCGCGGGATCGAACGCGAGGTCGTGCACGCGCGCCCCGCCCGACACCTCCCACGAGTCGTGGAAGTTCTTCGGCACGTCGATCTGCTTGACGATGAAGATGCCGACGACGTCGGAGTGCTGGCTCTTGTACTGGCGGTACAGCCAGTAGCGGCCCTCGACGCCGAGCTCGAGCTGCGGCGTG
>JBLMXA010000031.1:0-15492 GCA_050257515.1 Acidobacteriota bacterium
GGTAGCCGCGCTCGAGCACGACGACGTCGGTGAGCCCGCGTCGCGCGAGCTGGTACGCGATCGACAGGCCCATCACGCCGCCGCCGACGATCGCGACCTCGGCCTTGCCGGGGACGTCGCCCTCGGCCTCGAGCGTCGCCGGCAGCCGGATCTCGCCGGAGACGTCGGCGCGGCTCTCGTCCTCCTCCTCGTCGAGGTCGGTCTCGGTCGTCGGCCGCCGGCGCGGGCTCATGACTCGCCCTCGTCCTCGAAGCGATGCGCGTCGGGCGCGTTCGCGAGCAGCTTGAGCGGCGTCGGCGCGAGCGGTGGCCGCGACGTGAACGGCCGGATCTCGGCGAACGGCTTGCCGGTCAGCGCGGCGAGGTGCGTCGCGACCGGCGCGAGACACTCCTTGCCCTGGCACGGCCCGGTGCCGAACCCGGTGTAGCGCTTGACCTCCTCGATGTCGCGGTAGCCTCGGAACACGCAGTGCTCGAGATCGGCGAGCGTCACGTCTTCACAGCGACACAGCACGATCTTCTTCGCCACGCGTGGTCTCCTTTACTCGAGCTGGGCGACCGCGTTCGCACCGACGCGCACGCCGTCGGCCTCCGCGCGCGCGGGCCCCATGAAGCCGGTGACATCGCCGCACGCCCACACGTTCGGCGTGCTCGTGCGGCCGTGGTCGTCGACGACGACGCGGAAGCCGCCCGCCTCGGGATCGAGCACGACCTTGCAGCCCTGCTGGCGCGGGCCCTCGCTCGTCGGCGACGGGATGCCGGCGACCGCCACGAGATCGCAATCGACGCGGCCGCGCGTCGTGTCGACGCCGGTCGCCCAGCTGCGGCCGCGCGCGCCCAGCGTGTCGGCGAGCGCGACGCGCGACACCTCGGCGCCGGCCTCGCCGAGCGCGACCGCGAGCGCGTCGACGTCGTAGGCGAGCTGCGGCACCTCGACGATGCAGATGCGATCGCCGCCGACGATGCCGTGCTCGACGAGCAACCGGCCGACCGCGCGCGCGGCGATCACGCCGGGGCGATCGTTGTCGGGGAACGGCAGGTTGACCGGATAGCCGCCGGTCGCCCAGATCCACGTGCGCGCCTTCACGCGACAGAGGCGCTCGGGCGAGCTCACCGCGAGCACGCCGCCGTCGTCCTCCGGGAAGTAGCCGATCGCCGTCGACCGCGCGAGCACCTCGACGCCGGCCGCGGTCGCCGCGGACCACCGCGCCTGCGCCTCGGCGCGGCCGTGGCGCGGATCGGCGCGCAGGCTGCCGCCCGGCCGCAGCTGATCGTCGACGAGCAGCGTCGAGCGACCGCGCTGCGCGCACGCGAGCGCCGCCGCGAGCCCCGCGGGCCCGCCGCCGATCACGCAGACGTCGGGCGTGTGATCGGCGACGTCGGGTAGCTGCGTCGCGGGCGTGCTCGGCAGCTTGCCGAGCCCCGACAGCTGGCGCACGACCTTGTTCGCGAGCTTGTTCAGCACCGACGAGCCGGTCATCAGCGTGTGGTGATCGAGGCCGCGCGCGAACAGGAAGTCGACCGCGCCGAGGAGGTCGACCTCCGCCGACGGGAACGCGTTCTGACCCTCGATCTCGGCGCCCGCGGTGCACGCGGCCTGACACGCGCGCAGGTTCGGCACGCCGCCGAGCCGGACGAGGCAGCCCGAGCAGTGGCCCTCGAGACAGAAGAACGTGCGCGGCCGGTGATACTTGAGCGAGCGCGACAGCACGCGCGTGCCGCTCGCGAGCGCCGCGGCGGCGATGCTCTCGTCGGCATATGCGCGCACGGTCGTGTCCGCGATCCGGACCTCGACCGGTGCGCCGCGTACTGCGTCGAAAGCAGGCAGGCGTCGCGCCACGGACTCTGAGAAATATCACGAGGGATCGTTGGTTGCTTTCACTTCGGTGCGCGGGTTACGTTTCGCTCGGAAAGGACAGGGGAAACCAACGATGGCGACTCCAACGAGGCCATGTCCGTACTGCGGCGCGGCCGTGCTCATGAACGCTCCCGCCTGCGGGACGTGTGGTCGGCCCATGCCGCCCGTGCAGGCCGGCGCGCCCGGTGGTGGCGCGCAGCCTGCGAAGACGATGTTCGGTTACGCGGCTCCGACCGCGCGCCCGGGAGCGCCTGCGGGCGGTCCGCCGGCTCCGGGGGGCGCGCCGCCGCGCGCGCCGCAACAAGGTTTCCAGCCGCCGCAGCAGCAGGGCTTCGCGCCGCCGCAGCAGCAGGGGTTCGCGCCGCCGCCGCAGCAGGGCTTCCAGCCGCCCGCGCAGCAAGGTTTCCAGCCGCCCGCGCCGCAGCAGCCGGCGTATCAGCCGCCGCAGCCGCAGCAGCCAGCGTACGGTCAGCCGCCGCAGCCGCAGCAGCCGGCCTACGGCCAGCCGCCGCAGCCGCAGGGCTTCGGTCAACCGCCGCAGCCACAGGGCTTCGGTCAACCGCAGCAGCAGCCGGGCTACGGCCAGCCGCCGCAGCAGCCGGGCTACGGCCAGCCGCCGCAGCCGCAGGGCTACGGCCAGCCGCCGCAGCAGCCGGGCTTCGGCGCCGCGCCGGGTTATCCGCAGGCGCCCAACCCGTACGCGCAGCCCGATCAGCAGCACCACCACGGCGGGCTCGACAACCTCGCGCACCGGCTCCCGCAATCGGCGCCGGGCACGCTGTTCGGGTTCTCGATCAGCACGCTGCGTGATGCGAGCGTGCAGAAGAAGATCCTGTTCATCGCCGGCGTCGCGCTGATCGCGTCGATCGTCGTGCCGTGGACGGTCGATCCGACGCACTTCTCGTGGCAGGGCGACGAGAAGTTCCAGATGCTCATCTGGCCGATCATCGCCGGCGGCGCGTACTTGCTCGTCGCCGCGGCTCCGCCGAACGTCCGCCAAAACGTGCCGCCGGTCGTCCTGCAATGGATTCCGTTTGCGGTGTCGTTCATGAGCCTGTTCATCGCGATGAACAACGCGATCTACGCGATGATGCTCGGAGGGTTCAGCGACACGCTGTACATGCTCGGCTACGCGACGGTCGTGTTCGGATTGCTCGCACGCATCGCCCAACCGCAAGATCAGATCGCGCGCATCGTCATCGCGGTCGGCGCCGGCCTGCTGTTCGTGCGCTGGATCGACTTCCTCGACCACTTCCACTTCACCGGCCTCCCCGCGCTCGACGTCATCTACTTCCTGCTGGCGTTCGTGGTGACGACGCTGGGTGTGCTGTGCGTGGTGTTCGTGGTGCCGCCGCAGAAGCTGCCACCCGCGCTCCAGGCGGTCGATGCGTTCGGTCCGCTGATCTGCGCGGTGATGCTCGTGTGGCTGCCGCTGTCGGTCGTGATCATGGGGCTCAGCGGGCTCGCTCATCACCACGAGGGCGTCTCCGCCATCCTGCTGATGGCGCACGCGCTGCTGCCGATCCTCGCCTACTTCCTGGTGCTGATGATGTCGTCGCCGGCCGCGTACGAGGAGGCCAAGGCGCTCGCGTCGGGTGGCGGACGTCCGCCGGGAGGCGGCGGCTATCCGCCCGGTGGCGGTGGTGGCTACCCGCCGCAAGGCGGAGGCTACCCGCCGCAAGGCGGAGGCTACCCGCCGCAAGGCGGTGGCTATCCGCCGCAAGGCGGAGGCTACCCGCCGCAGCAGGGCGGCGGCTGGCAATAGTGGTAACAACGGCCCGCTTCGGCGGGCCGTTCTGTTTTCGGAGCTTCGGGGCGCTATCATCGCCGCCATGCGCGAACGCGGCCTCGAGTTCAAGGTCGGCCTGCTGATCATCGTCTCGACCGCGATCCTGCTCGCGTTCATCTTCGTGCTCGGCAACTTCTCGCTGCGGTCGGGCTTTCACATCTACGTCGACTACGACTACATCGGCGCGCTGCAGCCCGGCGCGCCGATCAAGGTGTCGGGCATCAAGGTCGGCAAGGTCTCCGACGTCGAGTTCCTCGGCGGCAAGGAAGATCCGAAGCTCCACCAGCGCGTGCAGGTGCGCGTGACCGCCTGGATCGAGGATCGCGTGCGCGATTCGATCCGCAGCGACGCCGAGTTCTTCATCAACACCGCCGGCGTGCTGGGCGAGCAGTACCTCGAGATCGTGCCGGGCAAGGACTGGGATCACCCGCCGATCGCGCCCGACGCGGTGCTCCACGGCCTGCCGTGGGTCCACGACCCTCCGCGCACCGATCTCGTCGTCGCGCGGCTCTACGAGGTGCTCGACGGCGTGTCGAGCGTGCTGCACGACGATCGCGACGCGATCAAGCACCTGCTGTCGAACAGCGCGAACGCGGTCGCCGAGATCAACCAGATCCTCGTCGATCGCAAGCAGCAGATCGGCGACCTCATCGGCTCGACCGCCGATCTCGCGAAGGAGGCGAAGGTGACGCTGACGAAGGTCAACGCCGGGCTCGGCGATGGCCGGCCGGTCGCGAACCTCGTCGCCGACGCCGACCAGACGCTCAAGACCGCGCAGACCTCGCTGTCGCAGCTGACGCCGCCGGCGCAGGCGCTGATGACCGACGCGACGCGCGTCACCGGGCTCATCACCGAGCAGCGCATCGACAAGGCGATCGATGCCGCCGACAAGGCGGCGAGCGCCGCGGGCAAGGCCGGCGGCCTCATCGACAACGTCAACGGCATGGTCACCGACCTGCGCGCGGGCAAGGGCACCGCGGGCGCGCTGCTCGCGAAGGACGAGCTGTACAGCGACCTCCGCGAGCTGATCCGCGATCTCAAGCGCAATCCGTGGAAGTTCTTCTGGAAGGAATGACGTGCTCGCGACGGACGCGCATCTGTCTCGCCGCGTCGGCGCGGTCGCGCTCGCGGTGATCGCGCTCGCGATCATGTTCTTCGTGTTCGTGTACGACCGCATCGACTGGGGCCGTCACGTACGCATCCACGTGCGCTTTCACACGACCGGCGGGCTCGCCGAGGGTGCGCCGTTCGTCGTCGCCGGCCGCACGGTCGGCAAGGTCGAGACGATCGCGCTCGCGCCGGGCCAAGGCGATGATCGCGGCGTGATCGTCACCATCGCGATCGACGCCGGCGAGGCGCCGCGTCTCGACGCCGGCGGCGACGTGTTCGTCGCGAGCAAGGGCGCGCTGTCGGCGCGCTACCTCGAGCTCGGGCCGCCGCCGCAGCCGACGCGTCCCGTGCACGAGGGCGAGGAGCTCGTCGGCCGCGATCCGCCGAGCCTCGATCGCGTGCTGCAGCGCACGTGGGACAACATGAACTCGCTCGCCGCGTTCGCGGACAGCATCCGCCCCGAGCTCGAGGCGTTCCGCGCGCAGCTGAAGGAGCTGCGCGGAAATGTCGACGCCGTGCCCGAGGTCGATCGGTTCGCCGCGCTCGTCGACGACGCGCTCGGCGCGGCCGACCAGCTGCGGCAGCTGCGCGAGGTCGCGCTCGGCGGCGAGCCCGGCGCGGCGCGCATCGCGCTGACGATCGACCACGCCCGCGCCCTGCTCGCGAGCGCGCGGGTGTCGCTCGCCAGGCTCGGCGCGTCGGCGGGCACGCTCGGCGATCGCGTCAGCGAGCTGCGCGGCAAGCTCGGCCCCAAGGGCGACGAGGCGATCGCGCAGCTCCAGCTCGCGATCGATCGCGCGCGCGCGGTGATCGCGAAGATCGATCCGCTGCTCGCGCAGGTCGACGCGCTGAACGCATCGCTCGCGAACGGCGACGGCTCGCTGATGAAGCTGATGCACGATCCCGAGTTCCCCGAGGACGCGAAGGACCTCGGCAAGATCTTGAAGCGCCATCCGTGGCGCGTGATCGATCATCCGTCGAAGTGACGGCCGCTGGCGCGCCGAGGTAGAGACACCGGCGGTAGACACGTCCTTGGGTCGCCGGTTGCACAGATCGCGGCGCGCGCTCGTGCGTTCGTGCGCGCATGCGCAAAGCCACAGGTCTGCTCGCCGTCCTCACGATCCTGGGTTGTCAGCGTGCCGGTGCCGATCGCCCGGCGAAGCACGACAAGCCGCCGCCCGATCCGGCGCTCCAGCTCGACGCGCACGCGCGCGTGCTGCCGCCGATCCGGGTGCAGAGCCTCGCGCTCACGCCGATCGTGTCGACCGATCCGCCGGGACAGGACGACGACCTGCTCGTGCTCGACGAGGCGATGCCGAAGAAGCTCGTCGAGATCAAGGAGGTCGCCGGCGGCAGCGTCAACAACCTGCAGCTGACGAACCGCGCCGACCAGCCGCTGTTCCTGCTCGCCGGCGAGGTGATCATCGGCGGCAAGCAGGATCGCATCATCGGCAGCAACACGATCATCCCGCCGAAGACGACCCAGGACGTGCCGGTGTTCTGCGTCGAGCACGGCCGGTGGACCGGCGAGTCGAACGAGTTCACGACCGCGAAGGCGCTCGCCCACGGCCGGCTGCGCGGTCACGCGAGCTTCGACACCCAGCAGGCGGTGTGGGACGAGGTCGCCGCGAAGAACGAGCAGCGCAAGACGACGACCTCGACCGGCACCTACCGCCACGTCGCCGAGCAGGAGCAGGGCGGCGCGACGCTCGACTGGGAGAAGCAGATCGACGCCGCGCTCGCGAAGGTCGACGCCGGCGATCGCGCGAAGCTGATCGGGTTCGCGGTGTCGCTCAACGGCAAGGTCGCGACGATCGATCGCTTCAGCTCGCCGAAGCTGTTCGGCAAGCTGCAGGGCAAGCTCGTCCGGAGCTACATCACCGAGGCGCTCGACGTGCCCGCGGACGCGGCCGCGAAGGTGCCGACCGCCGCCGACGTCAAGACGTTCATCGCCGACGCCGAGCAGGCGAAGGCCGAGCCCGCGTACGAGACCCCGGCGGCCGCGAGCGAGCTGAAGAAGGGCGACTACGCCGAGAAGGCGAAGGTCATCTACAAGAAGGGCTACATGGGCAAGTCGGCCGGCAAGCCCGAGCCGCCCGCGAAGGCGGTGTACGAGACGTATCAGGCGCGCTGACCGGCGAGCCGGGGGCCGTAGGTGTGCGCGACGAGCGCGGCCAGCCCGGCCGTCGCGACGAGCAGCCCGACGTCGAGCGGCACGTCGAGCACGAAGATCCCGAACAGCGCATAGAACGCGGTCCATGCGGTGAGCGCCGCGGGGATTGCACGCGAGCCGAAGCCGCCGGCGACCAGCGTGAAGCCGGCGAGCACGGCGAGCGTGGGGCAGGGCACGACGCCGATCGGCGACGCGAAGATCGCGATCGCGACCGGCAGGAAGTGCGGGTACACGAAGCCGTACGCGATCAGCAGGATCCCGAGCGCGATGGCCCACCGCGGCGTGCCGGCGACCGGCGCCACGTCGCGGCGGCGGGCGGCGAAGCCGAGGACGAGCGCGAGCAGCAAGAACGCGAGCGCGTTGAACGGGCTCGCGTAGGCGATCGCTGCGAGCCCGACCGAGAGCGGCGGGCCGACGAGCAACCACGCCCCGGCGCGCTGCGAGGGGCGCCACGCGGTGAGCAGCGACGCGACGACCATGAGGATTCCGACGTGCCAGGCGAGCCCGAGCCACGTCAGCTCCTGGGCCATCCGGGTCGTCAGCTCGATGATCGCGGAGGAGGTCGGCATGCCGATCCGCGGTGCATCGAACGTGCCTAGAACCCCGGTGTCTCCATCGGCCCGCTCGACTGACCGGAGATGAACTGCTGGACGATCGGATCGGTCGACGCGCGCAGCTCGGCGGGCGTCGCGACGACGTGGACGATGCCCTGGTAGAGGAACGCGACGCGGTCGGCGATCCCGAAGATCGACGGCGGATCGTGCGACACGACGATCGCGGTGACGCCGAGCGTGGTCGCGAGCTCGCGGATCAGGCGGTCGACGCGGCGCGCGCTCACCGGATCGAGCCCGGTCGTCGGCTCGTCGAACAGCACGACCTCGGGGCCGAGCGCGAGCGTGCGCGCGATCGCGGCGCGCTTGCGCATGCCGTCGGACAGCTCGGCGGGGTAGCGGTCGGCGTACTCGGCCATGTAGACCTGCGCCAGCCGCTGCTTGGCCTCCGCGAGCGCCTTCGTGTGGCTCATCCGCTGGTGCTTGCGCAGCGGCAGCGCGACGTTCTCCGCGAGGGTCATCGAGTCGAACAGCGTCGAGCTCTGGAACACCATGCCGATCCGCCGGCGCAGCGGGGCGAGCTCGCGCTCGCGCAGCTGGTCGACGCGCTTGCCGTCGAACCAGATCTCGCCGGCGTCGAGGCGCAACAGGCCGATCAGGTGCTTGATCGTCACGCTCTTGCCGACGCCCGAGGTGCCGATGATGAACATCACCTCGCCCTTGTCCACCGCGAGGTCCATGCCCTTCAGCACCGGCTTGCCGCCGAACGCCTTCTGCACGCCCTTGAAGTGGATGTAGCTCATCTCGCTTCGCTCGATTTCGCTAACGCGCTTCGCGCGCAGCTTTCGATCTCCTAGAGGTCGCCACCAGTGATGAACAGCGCGGTCGCCGACAGGATGAAGTCGAGCACGATCACGGCGAACGAGCTACCGATCACCGCGGCCGTGGTCGCCCAGCCGACGCCCTCGCTCGACCCGCGCGCGCGCAGGCCGCAGAACCCGGCGACGACCGGGATCGCGGCGCCGTATGACAGCGCCTTGACGACCATCAGCACGACGTGGCGCATGCGCACGAACTGGAAGTCGTAGAAGAGGTTCGGGTTGACGCCGAACGAGTACTGCGCGGTCAGCCCGCCGGCCATGTACATGACCGTGCCGCCGAGCGTCGCGAGCGCGAGCGTCATCACGATCGACGCGATGAACCGCGGCACGATCAGGTAGTCGATCGGCAACACGCCGCTCATCCGCAGCGCGTCGACCTGCTCGGTGACCTTCATCGACCCGATCTCGGCGGCGATGCCGGCGCCGACGCGCGTCGCGAGCATCAGCGACGTCAACGTCGGGCCGAAGTCGGAGATCACGAGCCGGATCATTTGCGGGCCGACCTGCGAGTAGTCGCCGGTGACGCGCGACAGCTGCAGGCACGCCTCGTACGTCATCACCATGCCGATGAAGCCGAGCGTGACGATGACGAACAGCAGCGAGCGGTTGCCGATCGCGTACATCTGGCGCGCGATCTCGCCCTTGGGCCGGCCGCGGCCGGCCTTGCGGCGCGTGAAGCCGCGCAGGATCCCCGCGATGGTCGACACGTAGACCATCCACAGCTCGCCCGCGGCGCGCACCGCGTCGACGACCGCTCCGCCGAGATCTTCGATGCGTTCTCTCATCCGCTCAGGTAGGTGAGGAAGAAGTCGAGGAGCATGATCGACACGGCCGCCGCGACGACGGCATTGTTGACCGCGCGCCCGACGCCGACGGCGCCGCCCTTGACGGTGACGCCGAAGTAACAGCTCGACACCGCGATCGCGCCGCCGAACGCGATCGACTTGTAGATGCCGTGCAGGAAGTCGAACGGCTTCAGGTTCTCGCTGAAGCTGTAGTACATCGTCGACCAGTCGATATCGAGCATCGCGCGGCCGACGACCGACGCGCCGGTGAGCGCGACGAGATCGCCGATCACGGTCAGGCACACGAGCATGACCATCATCGCGACGACGCGCGGCACGACGAGGAAGCGCACGGGATCGATCGCGAGCGCGCGCAGGCCGTCGAGCTGCTCGGTGACCGTCATCGTCGCGAGCTCCGCGGTGTTGTTCGCGCCGACGCGGCCGGAGAACATCAGCGCGATCAGGATCGGCCCGATCTCGCGCAGCACCGCGTAGCCCGCGCCCCAGCCGGCGAGCGAGGTCGCGCCGAGCTTCTTGACGAACGGCCCGGTCTGGATCGTCATCAGGCCGCCGGCGAAGAACGCGGTCAGCACGACGATCGGCACCGAGCGGTTGCCCATCTTGTAGAGGTTGCGACCGAGCTCGCGCCCATCCACGCGCGGCGGAACGAGCGCGCGCAGGATCTCGGCGGTCAGCAGCACGATGCCGCCGACCTCCTCGGCGACGCGGATCGCGCCGCCGCCGAGGTTCGCGAGCGCGTTCCTACCTCTCATCGAGCGGTCCCTCGAGCTCGCCGCGCACGAACTGGCGCACGATCGGATCGGGCGCGTCGGCGATCGTCGCCGCCGCCCCGCGATACAGGATGTGCCCCCGGTAGAGGAACGCGATCTCGTCGACGAACCGCGCGAGCGCCACGACGTCCGACGATACCGCGAGCACGGTCGCGCCGGTGCGCGCCTGGTCCTCGGCGAGCAGGTCGTAGATCTTCTGCGTCGTCACGGGATCGAGGCCGGCGGTCGGCTCGTCGTAGATCACGATCTCGGCGCCGGCGACGGTCGCGCGGGCGATGCCGACGCGCTTCTTCATGCCGCCCGACAGCTCCGACACGAGCTTGCCCTCGCTGCCGGCGAGCCCGACCGCGCGCAGCCGCGTCGTGACGCGCTCCTCGATCTCCTCGGCCGACGCGCCGCCGCGCTGCTCGAGCGGGAACGCGACGTTGCCGGCGACGTTCAGGAAGTCGAACAGCGCGTAGTTCTGGAACAGCATGCCGATGCGCTTGCGCAGCTCGCCGAGCTCGGACTCGCGCTGGCCGACGATCTGCTGGCCGAGCACCTCGATCGAGCCGCGATCCGGTTGCTCGAGCCCGCACACGAGCTTCAGGATCACGCTCTTGCCCGAGGCCGCCGGCCCGATGAGGCCGAGCTTGCCGCCGCGCGGCACGTCGAGCGAGATGCCGGCGAGCACGTCGCGCCGGCCGTAGCGCTTGTGCACGTCGTGCAGCCGGATCGCGGCGTCCGCTACGGACATAGCTGCTTGGCCCTCGCCATGTACTTCGAGTCGGGCTCGAGCTTCTGGAGATCGGCGACCGCCTTGCACGCGCCGGGCTTGTCGTTCATCTGCACGAGCGTCACCGCGAGCTCGTAGAGCGCATCGTCGCGCAGGATCGAAGCGGGATAGTCGTCGGGCAGCTTGCGAAACGCGGCGACCGCGCCGGGCAGATCGTGGAGGTCGTCGCGCAGCACCTTGCCGAGCTCGAGCTGGGCGTCGTCGAGCCAGATCGAGAAATACGAGCCGGCGCCGATCGAGACCTCGCGGGTCGCGAGCAGCGCGCGCAGCCGCGTCACCGCGCCTCGCGGGTCCTTCAGCTGCAGCGACAGCTCGGCGGCGAACCACCGGGCATCGTCGCGCAGGCCGCTGTCGGGGTAATCGGTCGGGATGCGATCGTAGAGCGCGCGGGCGGCCGCAGGGTTCGCCAGCTCGTGCGCCTGGAGATCGGCGAGGCTCCACAGCAGGTTGTCGGCGACCTGCGTCTCGGCGAGCGCGGTGAGCAGCTTCGCGATCTGATCGGCGAGCGCGCGCGGATCGCGCTGGCGGCCGTCCTCGAGCAGCGTCTTGAGCGCGTCGGCCGCGACCGGCTCGTCGGGCCAGTCGGTGACGCACTTCCACAGCGCGGTCCACGCGTCGACGACCTTGCCGGCGTGGAGCTCGAGCTCGCCGGCGCGGTACACCGCGGTCGATGCGGTCGTCGCGTCGTCGTCGACCTTCGCCGGGATCGCGAGGTACGTGTCGATCGCCGCCTGCGTGCGGCCCGCGTGCTCGAGCACCTCGCCCTCGCCGAGCAGCGCGTCGCCGCACGCGGCCTTCGCGCGGCGCGCGGGCCGGAGCGCGTGGCACTTCTGCTGCGCGACGTGGTACTCGGCCACCGCGCCGTCGACGTCGCCGGTGTCGGCGCGGTGCTCGGCCTGCACCAGCTCGGGCAGCGTCGCAGGCGCGGAGCACGCCAGGCAGAAGCAGAAATAACCGCCAAGACGCAAAGAGCGCCAAGCGATCCTCCTTCGCAGAAAGATCCTCTTTGGCTCTGTCTTGGCGTGCATGGCGCCTTGGCGGTTCAATTCATCTTCGCGGCGAGCGCGGCGATCACCTTGCCCGCCTTCACACACCCCTCGCGATCGACGTCGAGGTGGGTGACCGCGCGGATGCGCTGCGGGCCGGCGCTGCCGATCAGCACGCCCTCGGCCTTCGCGGCGGCGACGATCGCGGCGGCGGTGCCACGCTCGACGTCGATCATCACGATGTTCGTCTCCGGCGGCTTGACGCGCAGGTTCGCGGCGCCGCCCAGCGCCTCGGCGAGCGCGCGCGCGCTGGCATGGTCGTCGGCGAGCCGCGCGCGGTGGTGCTCGAGCGCGTAGAGGCCGGCCGCGGCGAGGATGCCGACCTGGCGCATGCCGCCGCCGTACATCTTGCGGTAGCGATGGCACACCTGGATGAACGGCCGCGTGCCGGCGACCAGCGAGCCGACGGGGGCGCCGAGGCCCTTCGACAGGCACACGCTGACCGAGTCGAATCCGGCCGCGAGCTCGCGCTCGCTCGCGCCGCTCGCAGCTGCCGCGTTCCACACGCGCGCGCCGTCGAGGTGCGCCGTCATCCCGAGCTCGTGCGCGGCCGCGACGACCTCGGCCAGCCGCGCGCGATTCCAGCACGAGCCGCCGGCCATGTTGTGCGTGTTCTCGACGGCGACGACGCGCGTCGGGGCCTGGTACGGATCGTCGGCGATGAACGCCGCGCGCACGTCGGCCGCGGTGAACGTGCCGTCGTCACCGATCATCGAGGTCTGCAGTCCGGCCAGCGCGCCGAGCGCGCCCGATTCGTGGCGCCAGCAGTGCGCGCCGCGGCCGATGATGACGCTGTCGCCGTGCCGCGTGTGCGTCCGCAGCGCGAGCTGGTTGGCCATCGTGCCGCTCGGCACGAACAGCGCGGCCTCCTTGCCGAGCAGCTCGGCGACCCGCTCCTCGAGCCGCCGCACGGTCGGATCGTCGCCGAACACGTCATCGCCGACCTCCGCCTCGGCCATCGCCTTGCGCATCGCAGGCGTCGGCCGCGTGACGGTGTCGCTGCGCAGGTCGATCATGCGCGGAGCTTAACTCACGTAGGCGTAGGCGTAAGCGTATGCGTATGCGACAAGCGGATCGCTTACGCCGACGCTTGCGCTTACGCCTACGGGTTCGGGGAGATGGGCGGGCCGTCGTCGGACTTTGCCGGCGGTTTCGGCTCGTCCTTCGGCTTGTCGGCGGGCGGCCGCGGCGTCGGCGCGGGCGTCGGCGAGCCGAGCTCGGCCCGGAGCTTGCGCTCGAGCCGGTTCAGCAGCTCGACCTCGAGCCAGGTCGGGCGATCCTCGATCGTCATCACGAACCGCACGACGTGACGGCCGTCCTTGACCGTGTCGATCACCTCGAGCGAGCCGCGGAACGTGCGCTTCTCCTCGGACAGCTCGAACAGCACGTAGCCGGCGTCGGCGTCCTTCTCGATCACCTTGAGGCCCTCGTCGACGCGGATGAACCGCACCGCGGCCGGCCATGCCTGGTCGCGCGGGTAGGCGAGCGTCTTCTCCGAGCGCGCGTGCGCGACGCCGCACAGCGCGAGCAGCACGATCAGGATCCGCACGCCCCGATGGTCGCTAGCGGGCGGTGTCGGCGCCAGTTTTTGCCCCGTGGGGCAGGCTGCGCGCTCGCGCCGCCCGGAGGTCGGCGAACGACACCCACGGCGACAGCAGGCCGAGCGTGCCCATCAGCACGTACCAGATGACCTGGAGGCCGTAGTGCATGTTCGCGAACGCGAACGCGGTCGGATACAGCGTGCTCGCCTTGTCGGCGGCGCCGTGCAGGTACAGCGACAGCCCGAGCAGCGTGAACCACTGGAACTGGCCGACGAGGCCGGGCGAGTTCGGCAGCGTGATGCCGACCGCGACCAGCCCCATCGTCGCGAACGCGCCGAGCACCGACAGATCGAACGCCGGATCGATCGCGTGGAAGCCGCGCGCGAGCACCCACACGCCGAGACCGTTCCCGGCCCAGTAGACGATGCTCCAGGTGAGGAACACGCCGAGGTTGCGCTGATCCTTCAAGATGTCGAGCCCGCGGATCATCTCGAGCAGCTTCTCCTCGACGACGAGCGCGAACCGCGGCGACAGCCGCGGCAGCATCGAGATCGTCAGGCAGAATTTCACCGTCGCGGCTGGACGCCGCATCGCGGCGACGAGGAACGCGAGCGCGAGCGCGAACACGCCGAGCGCGGCGTACGCGGTCGGCATCATCCAGCTCGGCGCGTCGGGGCCGCGCAGCGCGAAGAACGCGCCGAACACGAACAGCGACACGAGCAGGCCGTCGACGATGCGCTCGACCGCGACCATGCCGAGCGCCGCCGACGCGCTCACGCCGTGCTTGCGGATCAGCCCCGGCCGCACGAACTCGCCCAGGCGCGCGGGCAGCGCGAGGATCGTCAGGAACCCGACCGACTGCAGCGCGAGCATCGGCCCGGCCTTGATCTTGACGCCGAGCGGCGCGAGCAGGTTGTTCCACCGCAGCGACCGGCACAGGTGGACGACGACGAGCAGGCCGAGGTAGCCGAACAGGTACGGCGCGAACGCGCTCCAGTGGAGCTGCTCGATCGCGTGGCCGACCTGCTGGCGCGTCGCGTGATCGGGCCACACGAGCCACACGCACAGCGCGAGCATCACGAACGACAGCGCGAGGTTGAGCGCGAGCTTCATCTAGTCGGGCAGCTCCCCGGCGAGGATCTGGCGCGGCGCGTGATCGAACAGCCGCACGGTCGCCTGGTGTCCGAGCTTCTTGTCGATCCAGCGCAGGCCTTCGGCGGCTTGCTGCAGATCGCCGAGCTGGTGGGCGTCGGTCGCTACCGCGGTGACCAGCCCCTCCTCGAGCCGGTGGCGCGCCTGCTTCATCTCGCGCCGGCCGTGGAAGCCGCCGACCGCGCCGAGGTCGACGACGAACGCGCAGTGTCTGCGCAGCTCGCGCGCGAGGTCGTCGTCGTCCCACAGCGCGTGGTAGCGCTCGGGGTGGGCGAGCACCGGGACCTTGCCGGCCATGCGGAACTTGAACAGCTGGTCGATCATGCCGGTCGGCATGAGCGGCGGCGGGATCTCGACGAGGAACGCAACGGTCCCGCGGTAGTGCGGGATCGCGTCCTCGGAGACGCGGCGGTAGAACACATCGTCCCACATGTTCTCGGCCGCCAGCCGCAGGGTCGGGTGCGCGGGCTTGCGGACGGTCTCCAGCGCCGCCAACGTACGCTCGATGAGGTCCAAGTCCGGTAAGTACTGCGACGCCTTCTGATGAGGCGTCACACATTGCTCGGAGATCCCGAGCGCTGCGAGGCCGTCGAGCATGGCCAGCGCGGTGGTCTGGTCGGGAGCGCCGTCATCGAGCCCGTACAGGACGTGGCTGTGGAGATCGACGTAGCCCATGGTGGGTTGGCGGTGTAGCACGCCCAAGTGCGCGTCGTCATTGCTCGAAAGGATCGCGCGTGTTAGGAATGGAAGAGCCCGGTTCTGCCGGGCAGAGGACCCTGCATGGCCCAGAGTGAGAAGCGCGAGAATTCAGTGTTGTTCTCCCTGCGCGAGCTCCGTCAGATCGAGGAGAGCCGCGTCCAGGAAGAAGAGAACGCGGTCCGTTCTGCCGAGGAACAGCGTCGGCAAGCGGCTGCAGAAGCAGAGCGGCGTGTCCGCGAGGCGGAAGAGGCGAAGATCCGCGCCGAGCGCGATCACGAGCGCTCGATCGAGGAAGCCCGCGTCACCGCCGAGCGCGAGGCGCGCATGCGCGTCGAGGCCTCC
>JBLMXA010000032.1:0-15701 GCA_050257515.1 Acidobacteriota bacterium
CGCTCGCTGCGCTCGCGTCCGCGTAGGACTCTCCGCCCGCGTTCGCGCCGGAGATCAAGGCACGAGCTGCGGCGTCGTGACCCAGGCGAGGTCGTTCGCGAGCTCGCCGTTGGGGTCGTGGCCCCAGCACCAGAGCGTGCCGTCGGTGCGTGTCGCGCACGCGAAGGTTCCAGAGATCGAGACCGTCGCCCAGCTGGTGGCGGAGCCCGACAAGGTGGGCGTCGCACGATCGGTGGTCGTGCCGTCGCCGAGCTCGCCGTAGAGGTTTCCGCCCCAGCACCACAGGGTGCCGTCGGTGCGCGTCGCGCATACGTCGCTCGAGCCGACGCTGTAGCTCGCCCACGTCGTCGTCGTGCCGACCTGCACCGGAGACGCCTTGCGATTCGCGGTCGTGCCGTCGCCGACCTCGCCGACGAAGTTGTCGCCCCAGCACCACAGCGTGCCATCGCTCCGGCGAGCGCACGTGTCGAAGCCGCCGGCGGCCACGGACGACCACGTCGTCGCGGTGCCGACTTGCTGCGGCGTGCTCTGGCTCGTCATCGTGCCGAGGCCGAGCTGGCCGTAGCCGCCGTACCCCCAGCACCACAGCGTGCCGTCGCTGCGCGTCGCGCACGTGTGGTAGGTGCCGGCGGCGACGCTCGCCCACGTCGTCGCCGAGCCGACCTGCACCGGCGCGTTGCGCGCCGTGGTCGTACCGTCGCCGAGCTCGCCGTAGAAGTTGGAGCCCCAGCACCACAGCGTGCCGTCGCTGCGGGTCGAGCACGTATGATCGCCGCCGGTCGCGAAGCTCGCCCACGTCGTCGCGGTGCCGACTTGCACCGACGCGGGGCGCGTCGTGTTCGAGCCGTCGCCGAGCTCGCCGAGCGCGTTGTATCCCCAGCACCACAGCGTGCCGTCGGACTGCTCCCCGCAGGTGTGCGCGTTGCCGGCCGCGAGCGCGGTCCACGTCGCCGGTGCCGCGGCGGCGACCGGGACCTCCTTCGGTGCGGTCGAGCCATCGCCGAGCTGACCGGACCCGTTGGCCCCCCAGCACCACGCGGTGCCATCGCCGTGCAGGCCGCACGCGTGCGTGCTCGTGGTGATCGACGTCCACGTCGTCGCCGACGACGCCTCGCGTACGGCGACGTGCGAGTCCGGCGTGACTCCGATGCCGAGCTGGCCGAGGTTGTCGTAGCCCCAGCACCACACGCTGTCATCGCTCTGCACGCCGCACGTGAACGAGCTGCCGGCCGACACGGCGGACCAGGTCGCGGCGCCGATCTGGTGAGGCGCGAGCTCGGAGGTCTGCGTGCCGTCGCCGAGCTCGCCGAGGTTGTTCGTTCCGAAACACCACAAGGTGCCGTCGCCGCGGATCGCGCACGTGTGCTGGTAGCCGGCGCTCACCGCGGTCCACGTCATCGCGCCGATCGGCTCGGGCGCGTCTTGCTCGGTCATCGTGCCGTCGCCGAGCTGGCCGTAGGCGTTGTAGCCCCAGCACCACAGCGTGCCGTCGGTGCGCGTCGCGCACGCGTGCTCGAAGCCCGCCGACACCGTGGCCCACGTGGTGGCCGTGCCGACCTGCACCGGCGTGGGGTGCGACGTCGTCGTGCCATCGCCGAGCTCGCCGAAGAAGTTCATGCCCCAGCACCACAACGTGCCGTCGGTCCGGATCCCGCACGTGAAGTCGCGGCCGGCCGAGACCGCCGACCAGCTCGTCCCGGCGCTGACCTGCACCGGCAGGTGCTGGTCGGTGCCGCTGCCGTCGCCGACCTGGCCGCGATAGTTATCGCCCCAGCACCACAGCGTCGCGTCGCTCTGGAGCCCGCACGTGTGCGCTTCTCCGGTCGTCACCGAGATCCACGTCGCTCGCGTGCCGACCTGCGCCGGGGTCAGCCGGTCGGTCGTCGTGTTGTCGCCGACCTGGCCGTTGCCGTTGAACCCGGAGCACCACAGCGTGCCGTCGGTGCGCGTCGTGCAGATATGGGCGAGCCCGCTCGCGACGGTCGCGTAGTTGCTGCCGGCGAGCACCAGCGGCGACGGATGCGGCGTGGTCGTGCCGTCGCCGAGCTCGCCGTTGCCGTTGTTGCCCCAGCAGCGCAGCGTGGCGTCGGCGAGTCGGGTGCACGCAGCCTGACCGCCGGCGGCGATGCTGACGCGCGGCACGCACACGACCACCACGCCGACGTCCGCCGCGCCGATCTGGCCGCTCGCGCCGCGCACCGCGCACGTCTGACCGCTCGGCTGGACGTGCACGGTGACCGCGTAGGCCGCGCCGCTCGCGACCGGCGTCGCGAACGCGAACGGACCGTTCGCGCTGATCGGCAGATCGTCGCCGCTGTTGTCCTGCAGGACGAGCCCGGTGCCGGTCAGCCCGATCACGGTGCCGCCGACGACGAACGACCGCGTCGTGCACGCGACGTCGACCGCCACGTCGGCGGCGCCGATCGTGCCGCTGCCGCTGGCGACCGCGCACAGCTGCGCGGGCGCCGTCGGTTGCGCGGCCACGGTGACGTCGTAGGTCGCGCCGCTCGCGACCAGCGTCGCGAACGCGGTCGTGCCGTTCGTCGCGATCGCGAGATCGTCGCCGCCGTTGTTCTGCAGCACGAGCCCGCTGCCCGCGAGCCCGCTGACGTTCGCGGCGATCGCGAACGCGCGCGTCGAGCAGGTGACGACGACGTCGCCGACGTCGGCATCAACGACCGTGCCCGTACCGTTCGCGACGCTGCAGGTCTGCGCCGGCGACTGCGGCTGCGCCGCGACCGTGACCGCGTACGCGTCGCCGGTCGCGAGCTCGGTCGGGAACACGAAGCTGCCGTCCGCGGCGATCGCGACGGTGTCGCTGCCGTTGTCGACGAGCACGAGCCCGCTGCCCGCGACGCCGCTGACCGTGCCGCCGATCGCGTGCAGCGCGGCGCCCGCGTCACCGCCGGCGGCACCACCGCCGCCGCAGGCGGCGAGCACCAGCAAGCTCGCAAGCATGCGTGTCCCCATCCGACCATTCTATACGGCGGCGAGGCAGGCCGTTGCGGTCCGATCGGCTGCGCCTCATCGCGACGATTCGCACTCGCCGTCGTCGTTGCAGCTCGAGCAGCGTCCGGTCCCGTGTCGATCCGTTGTCGACGCGGGCACGATGCAGCCCTCGCCCGGGTAGAAGCACGTTCCCGGCTTGCAGTGGTGGAGGTTGCGACGGCGCCGGCGAGGGGCGGCTCCGGCATCGACCGCGGGCTCGTGCATCACCGGAGGCGGCGGCTCGGCGTCTGGCGTCGGCTCGACCGCCGGTGCCGGCTCGACCGCCGGGTTCGGCGCCGTCGGCGTACGGGCGTTCCCGCAGCCGATGACCACGATCAGGAGCACCGACGCGCGCACGAATCCTGCCATTGCCAGGCAGGAATTCGCACGTATTCCAATGGCTTGCAAGATACCTGCGACCTCTGCCCCAGGGGACCGCACTTGACCTACATGAACGCCGTCAAGCTGCTCCTGCTGGGCACCATGGTCGCGACGGCGTGCACCGCTTCGGTGAACGTCCAGAGCCAGGACGAGAAGGGCCTGCCGCAGACGTGCTCGGCGAACGCGCCGGATCCGCGCGCCTGCAATCCGTCGGACACGAAGAAGACGACCGTGTGTCACATCCCGCCGGGAAATCCGGCCAACGCTCACACGATCTGTGTCGGCAACGCGGCGGTGCCGGCGCACATGGATCACGGCGACTTCCTCGGAACGTGCTCGTGCACGGGCAGCGGCAGCGGCAGCGGCGGCGGCGGCGGCGGCGGCGGAATGGGCAGCGGTGGCGGCGGCGGCAGTGGCACCGGTGGTGGTGGCGGTCTGCAGTGATCGCCCGAGCACTACCGGGACGCCACGCGCTTCGTCGGCCCCTTCCACGCCCATAGCAGCACGACGAGCCACAGCGCGGGGTGGATCCACAGGCTCGCGAAGCCAGCGACGGTGACGAGCGCGGCATGACGGTGGTCGCGCTGCTCGGCGATGATGCCGGGCAGCCAGGCCAGGACGAGCACGATCAGCATCGCCATGCGCGCAGCTGTAACACAGCGGCCGCGCGGCTCAAGGCAGCGCCGCGAGCCACGTCGCCATCGCGTCGCCCGCGGCGGCGATCGCGGAGGCGTGGCGCGGCGACGACTTGTTCGTGGTGTCGGAGTGGCAGAACGGGCCGTAGAAGACGCCGGGCGCGACGACGTCGCCGTGCGGGCTCGGCGTGACGTGCGTGCCGGGCGCGGCGGGGCAGCCCTGCGCGAGCAGCGGCACGAGCTGGTCGCTCTCGCCGGTCCACACGCTCGGGCTGCAGTCGCCCGCGGCGATCAGCACGAGCGCGTGGTGATCGCGCGTGACCGCGTCGGCGGCGGGCGCGCCGGAGACGAGGCCGGCGTACTCGCACCAGCCGGCCTCGTCGTTCAGCTTGCAGCCGGAGATGAAGTCGAGCGGGCCGATGAAGTTGAAGTCCTTGCTCTCGAGGTCGTGGAGGATCGCGTCGAGCGTGATCACGCCGGCGATCCGGTCGGCGACGCCCCAGTCGAAGCTGCCCGGTTGACCGTCGGCGCCGACGTTCGCCGCGACCTCCATCGCGGCGCGCCCGCCGGTGCTGTGGCCGATCAGCACGATGTCGCGCTCGCCGCCGGGGTACGCCTGCTCGAGCTTCGCGACGAGCTGGCGGCGCCACGCGAGCGCCGACGGGATGCCGGTGCCGTCGCTCGGCGCGTCGATGCTCGGCGACAGCACGTTGCCGTCGAGATCGGTGTAGAGGTTCACGCGCCGCGACTGCACCGCGAGCTCGGGGTGCGCCGCGAGCCGCGCGGTGACGTACGCCTCGAGATCGGCGAGCGAGTCCTGCGCGGTCGCGCGCGCGGCGCCGGTGTCGACGCCGTGCACGAACAGCAGGTTCAGCGGCGTGGGGCCCGCGTCGGCAGCCGCGGCATCGGGGCTTCCGTGCTCGGCCGCGTGGCACGCGGCGAGCGCGGCGACCAGGACCAGAGCGCGAGCCGACATCGCCGGCACTCACAGCAAGCGCGATGCCACGCGTAGTTCTCGCCGCATACACCGCGCCGGTGGAGCGAGCGGCCCCGGGTGCGCACGGGTGGTTGCGGTCACGCCGCGCGGATGAAGTCCTCCAGATCGTGGATCGTCCGCTGCTGCGCGCCGATCAGCCAGCTCGTGAGATCGCCGTGCGAGATCAGGCCGCACAGCCCGCGACCATCGACGACCGGCAGGTGGCGGCACCGCTGATCGTTGATCACGCGCATCGCGTCGGCGACGGTCGTCGTGGGGCGGATCGTGATCGGATCGCGCGTCATCACGTGGCCGACCGCCGTGGTGCGTGGCTCGAGCCCGGCGGCGACCACCCGCACGAGCACGTCCCGCTCGGTGAAGATGCCGGCGATGCGGACGCCGTCGAGCACGACCAGCGAGCCGATACGCCGCGCGTTCATGCGCAGCACCGCGGCGCTCGCGGTCGTGTCGAGCGTCGTGGTCTCGACATGGTGACCCTTGCGCTCGAGCACTCTGGAGATGAGGTCCGTCATGGCTTGCCGCTACTGCAAGCCGCGCGCACCAGCTCGCCCGGCGAGTTCCGCGCAGATGCGCGCCGGTGTGCGTGTACGGATCCCGTACTGTGCGGCGCGTGCGCTGTGCGGCGACGCGAAGTGCTGCCGTAGCTGGTGTCGTCGCCGATCGCCGTCAACTCGCGGGCGTCACGCCGAGAAGAAGCGCAGCAACTCGCGCGAGAACAGGTCCGGGGCGGTGTCGATCGCGGCGTGTTGCTGGCCGGGGAGGACCGCGAGCTCGGCGTGAGGGATCGCGCCCTGGACCAGCTCGAGCGCGGCGCGAAACGGCGGCGGGCTCGCGCCGCCGAGGAGCAGTAACGTCGGCACGCGCACGCGCGCGAACCTCGACGCGTCGAAGCGGTACTCGCTCGACGCGCGAAGCTCGCGCGGGATCGTGTGCGCGGCCGCGACCCGCGCCGCCCACGCCGGCAGCGACTTCATGATCGCGAGCTGGGCCGCGGGGACGCGCGGGCCTTCGGCGAGAAACGTCGACACCGCCGCGTCGCGCTCGCCGGCGGCGATCAGCGCGTCGAGGCGGGCGATCAGCTCGCTGCCGACGAGCGGGACCGCGGTCGGGATCGGCGGCTCGTAGAGCGCGAGCCGGCGGAGGCTGGCGACGCGCGTCGCGGCCTCGAGCGAGACGAGCGCACCGTACGAGTGGCCGAGCAGATCGACCGGCCCGCCGATGCCGTCGACGACGGCCGCAACGTCGTCGATCTCGCGGTCGAGGTCATAGGCGGTGGCGTCGCCGCTCACGCCGCGCCCGCGGCGATCGAGCGCGTAGACCGTGAACCGCTGCTCGAGCGAGGACAGCAGCGGTGTCCACCGCGTGCGATCGGCGGTCGTCCCGTGCACGAGCACCAGCGGCGCGCCGCGCCCGGTGACGTGGCAGCCGATCCGGGTGCCATCGCGGGAGGTGAACGACACGAGCTTCATGACCGGACCATCGGGGATCGACCTTTCGGCGAGCTTTCAGGGCGCGACCGGCACGGCGGCGAGGAACTCGGAGCGCAGCGGCTCGTCGAGGCCTTCGGCGCACGCGAGCACGGCGCGCCGCGCGCGCGGGAGCTCGCCGGCGACCCGCCACGCGCGCCAGGCGAGGCCGGGCCACCCCATCGCCTCGGCCTGCGTCGCGGCGGCGCTCGCCAGGGTGCGCGCGGCCGCGCCGTCGCCGAGCGCGATCGCGCGGGCGAGCTTGCCGCGCACCTGGTAGCGCGGCTGACCGTACTTGTCGGCGAGCGCCAGGCAGCTGTCCGCGGCCTGCCGTGCGCCCTCGCGATCGCCCTGCGCGGCGGCGAGCTCCGCGGCGATCGCGTGCATGCGCGCGAGCCAGCGGAACCGCGAGTACTCGACCGCCGTCACCTGTCCGCGCACCTGTTCGAGCGCCTTGCGGGCCGCGTCGAGCTCGCCGAGCGCGAGCCGGTTGGCCGCGATGTTGAGCAGCGAGTTCAGCTCCGCCTCGCGCACCAGGCCGCTGCGCTGGTCGCGTGCCAGCTCCAGTGATCGCTCGTCGCAGGCGAGCGCGCGTTCGTGCAGGCACAGATCGCCGTAGAGGGCACCCCAGGTGTTCGGGACGCGCGCGTGCCAGAACACCTCCTCGCCGCGCCCGACGTGGCGGATCGCCTCGAGCGCGCGCGTCGCCTCGGCGTAGCGCCCGAGCGCCATGCACGACAGCGCGCGCACCCAGCGCGCCATCAGCACCGTCTCCTCGTCGTGCTCCGCGAGCGCCGCGTCCTCCGCGCGCGCACCGTAGACGAGCGACTCGTCGTCCTTGCCCTGCAGGTGCAGCGAGAGCGCGATCCGACCGAGCGGGTAGGCGCGTGGCGGCCTGCCGGCCTGCTCCGCGATCGCGATCGCCGCGTGGTTGTGCTCGAGCGCCTCGCCGAGCTGGCCGAGGCTCGACAGCGGGCTTCCGACGAGCACGTGCGCGCGGGACAGCAGGTCGCGATCGGCGAGGCGCTCGGCGATCGCGAGCGCCGCACGTGCATGGCGTAGCGAGTCGCTCGGGGCCGAGGCACCGCGCTGGCGCGCGAACGCGAGCACGTCGAAGATCTCGAACAGCGCGCGATCGTCGCCGCGCGCCTCGGCGTCGCCGCGCGCGGCCGTCAGCAGCGCCTCCGCGTCGGCGTAGCGGCCGACGGTGACGAGCGCGCGGCCGAGCGCGATGCGCGCGGCATCGAGCGCCGCCGGCTCGAGCACGTCGGGATGGATCGTCGCGAGGCGGAGCGCGCGATCGAGGTGCGCCACGGCCTCGAGGTTCGCCCAGGTCGCGCGCGCGTGGTCGGCCGCGCGCAGCGACGCGCGCACCGCCAGCTCGATGCTGCCGGCGAGCTCCGCGTGATGCGCGACCTCGCCCGGCGGCGCGCCCGCGGCCTCGAGGGCCGACGCCGCGCGCTCGTGCAGGCGGCGGCGACGCGGCGCGGACAGCGAGTCGTAGAGCGCCTCGCGCACGAGGTCGTGGCAGAACTCGAAGCGATCGTCGCCCGCCGCGACGAGCCCGTGCGCGCGCAGCGCGTCGAGCTGTTCGAGCACGGCGTCGAGCGACTCGTCGAGGAGCTGCGCGAGCACCGCGGGCGCGAAGCCGCGCCCGAGCACCGACGCGATCGCGAGCGCGCGATGTCCGCGCTCGCCGGCCGCGCTGGTGCGCGCGAGCAAGAGCTCGCGCAGCGTCTCGGGGACGGTGTCGCCCGCGCGCAGCAGCTCGACGACGAACAGCGGGTTGCCGCCGGTGCGCTCGTGGAGGCGCTCGCCCAGCGGCGCGAGCTGCTCGCGCGACAGCGGCTGCAGCTCGATGCGCGTGCCGCGCCGCAACGGATGATCGGCCGCGAACACCCTCGCGCGCGCGCAGCCGATCAGCGCCACTCCGCGATCGGCGCGTCGCGCCAGGTAGCCGATCGCGGCGATCGTCGATGGATCGGCCCACTGCAAGTCGTCGAGCATCACGACGAGGGGAGCTCGCTCGATCACGACGCGCACGAACGACTCGAGCGCGTGCGCCCGCGCGGCCTCGGCCGGCAGGCCCGACAGTCCGAGCTCGGGCACGATCTCGCCGAGCGCGGGGTAGCGATCGCGATCCGCGATCGCCGAGCCGGCGAGCGACCGCACGAGCGCGGCGATCGGCGCGAAGACCAGCTCGCGATCGATCGGCGAGCAGCCACAGCGTGCGACGCGGATCGACGATCGCCGCGCGAGCTCGTCGAGCAGGCGCGTCTTGCCGAGGCCGGGCTCGCCCTCGACGAGCACGGGCTGGGGTGGTCCGGCGAGCGACGCCTCGACCGCGCGCTCGAGCGCCGCGAGCTCCGCATCGCGGCCGACGAACGGCAGCTCGCGCGTCGCGCTCGGCGCGGCCGCGCGTGCCGGCACCGGCGCGCGGCCGGTCCGCAGCGCCTGGTAGAGCGCGACGAGCGCGGCGCTCGGCTTGATCCCGAGCTCCTCGCGCAGCGCCGCGCGGCAGCGGTCGAACGCGCGGATCACCTCGTCGGCGCGCCCGAGCGCCGCGAGCGCCTCGAGCAGCACGCGGTGGCCGAGCTCGTGCGTGCGATCGAGCACGAGCAGCTCGTTTGCGCGCGACAGCGCGAGCTCGGGCTCGCCGGCCTTGTTCGCGGCGTCCGCGGCGGCGTGCAGCGCGCGCAGGTGCTTCGTGCGGTACTCGTCGCGTACCCGGATCGCCCAGCTCGCGTAGATCTCGTCCTCGAACACCTCGCCGCGCACCAGCGCGAGCGCGACGTCGAGGTCGGCGCGCCCGCCGCGGCACGCGCGGTCGAAGCGCTCGAGATCGAGCTCGACCCCGGCGAGGTCGAGGCGATACGCACCGGGCTCGGTCACGACCGCGCGGTCCGCGCCGACCGACTCGAGCGCGCGCCGCAGCTTCGACACGTACGTCTCGAGCGTGGCCGCGATGTTGCGCGGCGGTGCGTCGCCCCACAGCAGGTCCGCGATGCGATCCTTGCTCGCGGGGCGGCCGCGATGCGCGACCAGGATCGACAGCACCTGGCGCGGCTTGACACCACCGAGGTCGCGCGCGCCGAGCACGCGCTTGCCGTCGGTGATCTCGAGCGGACCGAAGGCTCGGATCTCGATCACCCGCCCATCGTAGCGCGCACCGAAAGGTCGCCGAAAGGCGGCGGCCGCACAGTCGGCTCACCCAAGCAAAGGAGCACACGATGCGACGACTGATCACGATGATCCTCCTGGCGAGCTCGACCGCGGCACTCGCCGGCGGCCCGCAGGAAGCCGCGATCCTGAAGGTGCACGAAGACTTCGCGGCGAGCTGGAACCGCGGCGACTACAAGGGGACCGCGGCGATATTCGCGGACGACGCCGACTTCATCAACCCGCTCGGGCGCGTCGCGAAGGGGAAAGCCGAGATCGAGAAGCTCTACAAGGACGAGCTGACGACCGCGTTCAAGGGCTCTCGCTTCAGGTCCGACTGCAAGGCCGGCGTCCGGGTGATCCGCCCCGACGTCGCGGTCGTGACCTGCTCGTTCGAGGTCACCGGCGGCAAGCTGCCCGACGGCAAGGCGATGCCACCGCTCGACGGCATCTACACGACGACGATGGTCGAGGCGAAGGGCAAGTGGCAGGTGGTCGCCGGTAGGCCGATGATCCCGTTCGCTCCGCGATGAAGCGTCACGTCGGTTGATCACGCTCGTGCACATCGCGCGCACGCCGCGTTCCTCGACGCGAATGCGCGATTCGCGCGACGAAGTTCGCGAGTTTCGGCGCGCGCATTGCTGAAAGCCGCGCGGCATGTGCAGCCATCAGACTAACGAGCACGAATCTCATCCCGCCGCGAAACCCGCGGAGGGGCCTGCAATCTCCAGGTTGCTGTGGACGCTCCCCATGGCGATTGCAGTTGCCACCGGCTGCGTCGATCAGCAGCCCTCGCTCGGCGAGGAGCTGTCCGCGTCGACGGTCGGCGACTACGGCGCGTCGGGCTGCTCGACCGCCGTGGTGCTCGGGCTGTCGCGGCAGATCGCCGACGAGATCGGCTGCGAGCACCCGGGCGCGTTCGTCGCGTTCTCCGCGTCGTCGTCGATCACGCTGACGAGCAGCGCGGTGCTGCCGTACCTCGAGGACGACGCGGCGGCCGATCTGCAGAGCGTCGCCGCGAACCATCCGCTGCAGATCAACAGCGCGTTCCGCACGATCGCGCAGCAGTACCTGCTGTACCGCTGGTACCAGCAGGGACGCTGCGGCATCACCGCGGCGGCGACGGTCGGCCACTCCAACCACGAGAGCGGCCGCGCCGTCGATCTGTCGAACTGGTCGTCGCGGGTGTCGAACATGGCCGCGTACGGCTGGCGCCACGACGTGCCGGGCGACTCGGTGCACTTCGATCACACCGCGTCCGACGACATCCGCGGCGAGGACGTCACCGCGTTCCAGACGCTGTGGAACCGCAACAACCCGGACGACCCGATCGCGGTCGACGGCTCGTACGGGCCGCAGACCGAGGCGCGGCTGCGCGCGGCGCCGGCGACCGGGTTCGCGCAGGGCGCGAGCTGCGTGACCGAGCCGCACGCCGAGGTCACCGCGGTCGACGGCCCCGATCTCGTGCCGCCGCAGGCGCGCGCGCACTACACGATCGCGCTCACGAACTACGGCGACGTCGCGTGGCCCGACACCGCGCAGCTCGCGATCACCGCCGACTCGAGCCCGCTGCACGACACGAGCTGGCAGTCCGACACCGTGATCGCGACGCTCGGCACGTTCGTGCCGCCGGGCGCGGTCGCCGAGGTCAGCTTCGACGTCACGACGCCCGCGGTGACCGAGGACACGCCGGTGACCCAGCAGCTCGTCGTCACCGATGGCACCACGACGTTCGGCACGACCTCGCTGTCGCTGACCGTCGAGGCCGACGATCCCGGCAAGACCGACTCGCCGACCAGCATCGACGGCGACGACTCCCACGACCTCGGCGAGATGAGCGGCGGCTGCAACGCGGGCGGCGGCACGGGCGCCGGCTCGCTCGCGCTCGCGCTCGGCGCGCTGCTCGTCAGGCGGCGCCGGCGCTAGCCTCGGCCGGCTCGTAGCGCTGCGCGCGCGTGTCCCACAGGTAGAGGTTCGGTCCGCCCGCCGTCGCGAGGTCGGCGAGGCCGTGCTTGATCGGCCGGAAGCCGTCCGTGAGCGGCAGGTTCTCGACGATCCGGACGCGCCGCGGGCGCGCGTACTCGGGCAGCGCCTGCGTCGCGCGCGACAGCGCGTCGAGATCGAGCACCGCCGCGGGGTGGAGCTGGATCGCCGCGATCGGGATCTCGGCGCCGGGCTGCTCCGGATCCGGCGCGCCCGCGGCGATGCACAGCGCGACGCTGCCGCACTCGTAGAGCGCGTCCTCGATCCGCGTCGACGCGACCGGTCCGAGCCGCGTCCTCACCATCTCGCCCTGGCGATCGACGAACCAGTAGTCGCCCTCCGCGTCGACGCGCATGATGTCGCCGGTGACGAACCACGTGTCGCCGGGCTCGAACGCATCGCGGATCAGGCGCTTCGGATCGATGTGCGCGACGTCGACGCCGACGCGCGCGCCGAGCCGCGCGACGAGCATGCCCGGCTCGTCGAGCCGCGCGCGCACCAGCCGGCCGCTGCCGTCGTGCACGAGCTCGTCGGCCGCGAAGTCGTACGCGGCGATCGCGAGCTCGGGGCTGCCCGGCAGCGGGCGGCCGACCGAGCCGATCTTCTTGCCGGCGGCGTTCGCGAGCACCGCGTTCGCCTCGGTCGACGCGTACAGCTCGAGCACGCCCACCGGTCCGAACCGATCGACGAGGCGCCGCCACACGTCCTTGCGCATGCCGGAGCCCGCGAACAGGCGCACCGGGTTGTTGTTCTCGCCGACGACGGGCGGCGCGTCGACGAGCCGCCGGCACATCTCGCCGGCGTAGTAGACGACGCTCGCGCCGTAGCGGCGGACCTCGTCCCAGAACGTCTCCGGCCAGCCCGCCGATGGCGTTCCGCGATAGGGATCGGCCGTCGACGCCAGCGCGAGCCGCGCGCCGCCGGCGAGCGCGCTGCCCGCCGCGACGAGCGTGCCCGAGGGGTGGTGCAGCGGCAGGCAGCAGTACACGGTGTCGCGCGTGGTCAGCGTCGCGGCCGCGGCGGCGCCGAGCGCGGCGAACGCCCAGCGCCGGTTCGTGATCCGCGCGGCGCGCGGCGGCGCGGTCTTGCCCGACGTCACGAAGATCATCGCGAGGTCGCGGGCGCGGCCCGCATCGGGCTTGAACCACGCGGGCAGCGTGACCGCGGCCGGATCGATCGTCTCCATGTCGAGCACGCCCGGCGGCAGCACGCGCTTGGCGCCGGGCGCCTCGCCCGCCGGGCTTGCGCCCGGCGCACGAGGATCTGTGACACGGGGCGCCGGCTCGCCGACGCCGCCGAGCACGAGCACCTTGAGGCTCGTCGCCGCGCGCGCGCGCGCCGCGCCGTCGGGATCGACGATCAGCATCTCGGCCTCGCCGAGCTCGAGCGCGCGCGCGATCATGTCCTCGCTCGTGTCGGGCGACATCAGCACCGACACCGCGCCGAGCCGGCTGCACGCGGCGACCACCGAGAGGTGCGACGGCCGCGACTTCATCATCACGCCGACGCGCATGCCGGGCTTGACGCCGCACGCGATGAGGCCGCGCACGACCGCGTCGACGCGGCGGTTCGCCTCGGCGTAGGTGAACGCGCGGCCGCGCCACAGAAAGAACGTGCGGTCGCCGATCTTCTCGGCCTGGTGGGCGAGCGAGCGGCCGAGCGAGATCGTCGAGTCGTCGCGGAGGTTGCGCAGCCGGGTCAGCCGCGGCAGCTGCCAGCGCGCGTTGTCGAGGTAGGTGCCGAGATCCTCGCCGACGTCCTCGAGCAGGTCCGCCGCGGCGCGCGCGGTCTTCTCGACCAGCTCCTTGGCAAACTCGAGCGGCGACTCGTCGTCGTCGTCTTCGTCTTCCTCGTGCTCGTCGTGCTCGTGCTCGTGCTCGTGCTCGTGCCCGATCTGCTCGGGCGCGCGCGCATCGACCGCGGTCGGCGGCACCTCGCCCTGGATCCACTGCACGACGCCCGGCCACGTCACGCTCAGCGCGGTCGAGCCGACGACGAGCCCGAAGTGGCCGGCCTTGAGCGGCACCTCGTAGAGCCTGGGCACGCGCGGCGCGGCGCGGCGGATGCCGCGCACCGAGCCCGGCCGTCCCATCTCGTCGCGGTTGCCGACGAAGTAGAGGATCGGGCACGTCAGATCCGCGAGCGTCACCGAGTGGCCGTCGATCACGAAGCCGCCGGAGGCCATCCGGTTGCCGACGATCACCTCGTCGACGAACTTGCGGAACGCCGGGCCCGGCCACGCGACGAAGCCCTCGCCGCCGAGGAACAGCCGCTTCGCCTCGCGCTTCTCGAGCGCCTGGCGATCGTGCAGGTTGCGCACGAAGTCGACGAGCGCCATCGCCTCCTTGCGCGCGCTCAGCAGCTTGAACCCGGTCGACGTGAACATCCCGGGCAGGCCCTCCATGCGCGACAGCGGCCACGACAGCGCCGCGCGGATGCCGGCGAGGAGCCGCTCGCTGACGTCCTCGCCGACGTCGAGGTGGCGGCGCAGGTCGACGGGGCTCCCCATCGTCACGATCGACGCGACGCCCGCCGAGCGACGAAACGCGACGGCCTGGTAGCAGAACATGCCGCCCTGCGAGTAGCCGCACACGTGGACGTCGCGCGCGGTCGCCGCGCGCACGCGATCGATCGCGTCGGACACCGCGCGCACGTGATCGTCGAGCGTGCGGCTCATGCCGCCTTCCTCGTGCTCGGGCGCGCCGAAGTCGACGAGCCACACGTCGACGCCCTGGCGCGCGAGGTACGCGACCGCCGACGTGTCGGGCGAGATGTCGTAGATCTCGGAGGCGACCATCAGCGGCGGCACGAGCAACAGCGGGCCGATCGCCGGCTTGCTCGCCTCGCTCTCGTAGCGGCGCAGCTTGTAGACGCGCTCGGTGTGGACGATCTCGAACGGCGCGCCATAGGGCGCGGTCAGCCGGCCCGCGCGCGCGATCTCGAGCGCGTTCTGCCACGCGAGGCCGAGCCGGCGCAGGCGCTTGGCCCAGGCGACCTGTCGGCGGCGGCGAGCGGTTGGATTCCCACGGCGGCGAGTCTCGACCATCGGCCGCAGTATATCGGCTGCTACTGCGGCGCGGGCGGCGCCGGCTGCATCGGTTGCCCCGGCGGAGGCTGCATCGGCGGTTGCATCGGCTGCTGCTGCGGCTGCTGGTACCACGCCGGCGGCGCGCCGGTCGCGTTCGGGGTCAGGCCGAGCGCGATCGGCGTGTCGTCGAACCGCTGCCAGTCACCATCGACGAGGTCGACGACCCACAGAAACGTCGGCAGCCACAGGATGTTCGCCCAGAACCAGCCGTTCACGGTCTTCTCGCGCCACAGCATGATCGGCTGGAAGCCCGGCAGGTAGATCTGGATCTGTCCCGCCTGGCCGCGCGCCATCTGCACCACCATCGGCGTCTGGCCGACGACCTGGCCGTTGACGTAGACGTACGCGCCGGGTGGGTTCGTGTTGACCGGAATCTCGTCGGGGCCGCCCGCGAACAACGTCGCGCAGCCGCCGAGCGTGAGGACGAGCACGAGCGCGAGCGATTTCATCCGGGTTCTCCTGCGAGCCGGTAGCCGACGCCACGCTTGCTCTCGATCAGATCGTCGGCCTGCACGCTGCCGAGCTTGCGGCGCACGCGGTGCACGAGCTCGCGCACGTTCTCGCTGTCGGCCTGCACCGAGCGGAACGACAGCGCGTCGGCGATCTCGTGCCACGCGACGTACGCGAGCTCCGCGTCGGAGACCGTGCGCCGCCGCTCGACGAGCAGCTGCAGCAGGCCGAACTCCATCGCCGCGAGCTCGATCGACGTGTCGTTGATGCGCAGCACGCCTCCGTCGACACGCTGGCGCAGATCGAGCGCGTGGCCGCGCGGCGTCACGACGCGCGCGCTGAACACGAGCTCGTCCCGGCGCGTCGGCGCGGTGCGGCCCTGGCCGCGCGGCGGCTCCATCTTGGGCAGCGCCTCGGGCCAGAAGTAGAACTTCACGTCGCCCAGGCGCACGGTCGCGCCGCCCTGGACCAGGTGCTCGGTGATGCGCTGGCCGTCGATCTCGGTGCCGTTACGGCTCGCGTTGTCGATGACGCGCCACAGGCTGCCGACCTGC
>JBLMXA010000033.1:0-3336 GCA_050257515.1 Acidobacteriota bacterium
CCCGACGCGCAGACGATCAACTTCCTCGCGACGTGGTGGCAGGGCGGCGCGATGGAGGAGCTCGCGCACCGCATCACCGAGCTGCCGCTGAAGCCGGCGCAGCGCGCGATGATCGGCGGCATCGATCTGATCACGCACCGCCGCGATGCCGAGGCGATCGCGTTCCTCGACAACGCGGCCAAGGACACGCCCGGCGCGGTCGAGATCGAGTACGCGCTCGGCGAGGCGATGTGGCACGGCCAGCAGCTCGAGGCTGGCGCGACGATGCTCGGCAAGGCGTTCGCGCTCGATCCGCGGTGGGAGATGGCGCTGCATCACGTGATCGAGTACCGGCTGTCGCGCGGCGAGGCCGACACGCTCGCGCCGATCGCCGAGCAGCTGCGCCGCGCCGATCCGCCGGCGGCCGCCGCGCTCGATTGCGACATCGCGATCGGCGACCGCGACTACCAGCGCGCCGTCGCGCTCGCGAAGTTCGCGCTCGCACGCCCCGATCTCGACAAGATCCCCGAGCTCTACATCTGCCTCGCGCAGGCGCAGGCGCTCGTCGGCGACTTCGACGGCGGCATGGCGACCGCGAAGACCGCGTTCGAGCTGTGGCCCGTCGAGACCGCCGACCGCGGCGGGTTCGCGCAGTACGCCGAGTTCTTCCTCTATCGCGGCCAGCTCGACGCCTACCTCGATCTGACGCGCGGCCGGCCGAGCAGCCAGCGCGCGCTCGCGTTGCTGCTCGAGCGCCCCAGCGCGCCGGTCGACGTGCCGCAGCCGGAGTGGCCGGCCAAGCGCATGGCGCCGCTCGGCGCGGCGACGTGGCTGTTGCAGCAGCACGCCCGCGGTGTCGATGCCTCGAGCGTGTACGCGTCGTATCCCGAGCCCGAGATCCGCGCGTGGGGCACCGCGCTCGCCGCCGAGGCGCACGGCGATCGCGCGGCGGCGATCGCCGCGCTGCGGGAGGCGCTGGCGGTGCCCGCGAAGGGCGACATCCGCATGCTCGCCGCGCACCGGCTCGCTCACCTGCTGCGCGACTCCGGCGACGACGCGGGCGCCGCGGCGGCATGCGACGAGGTGATCCGGCCGCGGTTCTACGTCGATTACCGCGCCGTGCTGCTCCCCGACTGCATCGCGTGGACCCGGCCGCGCTAGCGGAACGCCGGATGCAAGCCGGTTCGAGCATGGTCGACATCGAGCACACGTCCGGTCCCGGCGCCGACTTCGCGTGGCCGCGCATCCTCGATTTCCTGCTCGGGATCTGGCTGTTCTTCTCGGCATTCCTCTGGCCGCACCATCTCCACGAGCTGCGGAACATCTGCATCCTCGGCGCGCTGATCGCGATCATCGGCGCGTGGGCGATGTTCGCGCACGCGATCCATTACGTGAACACGCTGACCGCGATCTGGCTGTTCTTCTCGACGCTCGACATGCACCACGCGTCCGCCGCGACCGAGTGGAACGACCTCCTCGTCGCGATCCTCGTGTTCGTGCTGTCGCTCGTGCCGAACACGTGGCTCGTCCATCTCGGCCGGCCGCGCGCGGGCGCACGCGTCAGCTGAGCAGCGAGCGGCTCGCTCACGGGCTCGCCGGCGGCGACAGGTTCGCCGCGCCGGTGAGCGTGCCGCGCACGTAGATGACGCCGACGCTGCCGCCGCCTCCGCCGCCGCCGGCCGGGTTCGACGTGCCGGCGACCGCCAGCGTCGACGCGACGCTGCCGGCGCCTCCCGAGGTGTCGTAGGAGGCGGTGCGCGTGCCGCCCGGCGCGGCGACGGTCGTCGTCACCATCCCGTCGCTGCCCGGCCCGCCCATCGTCGGGTTGCCGTCTCCTCCTCCGCCGCCTCCGCCACCGTTCGCGGCGACGATCGCGGTCACCGTGATCGTCGGAGCCTCGAGCCCGACGAGCCCGCCCGCGCCGCCGCCGCCACCGCCGCTGTCGTCGTTGCCGGGCGCTCCGCCGGCGCCGTTCGCCGCGATCGGCTGCGCGACCGTGATCGACGTGCCCGCGAGCAGGTAGATCGCGCCGCCCGAGCTCGCGCCGGCGCCGCCGGGCGTCGCGTTCGCGCCGACCGCGCCGGTATCGCCGCGACAGCCGCCGCGCACGAGCGTCGCGAACTGCGCCGCGCCCGGCATCCCCGGGGTGCCGACGTCGGTGCCGCCGCCGTTGTTGCCCTCGCCGCCCGCACCGCCCGCGCCGCCGAAGCTACCGCCGGCACCGCCGCCCGCACCGCCGCCGTTCGGTCCCGGCGCGGTCGGCGCCGCACACCCCGGCCAGTCGGCACCGGGCCCGACGCTCGCGGGGCTCCGGTGGCTCGACACGTCGAGCGGCGCGTCGACGACGATCTGGTCGGTGCCGAGCAGCACGAGCGGATAGCTGCCGGTCACCGCGAGCGCGCCGTCGATCGTGATCGTGCCAGCGGCGATCAGGCACACCTTCGAGCCATCGTCCTGCAGGACGAGCGTGCAGTCGGCCGAGCTCGACGTGTCGAGCGTCGCGCCGGCCGGCGTGTACGTCGCCGGCGGCGGCGCGGCGAGGCAGGTGTGGAACAGGCCGCTGCCGAAGCACGCGCCGTACGCGTCGGAGTCCGCGGCTCCCGAGGCATCGCCGGCAAGACCTGCGGCGCCGTGACGGAACTTGCAGCCCACGAGCAGCGCGAGCGCCAGCCACCGCAACATCCGACGGCCCATTCGGCCATCGTATCGTGACCGTTGCCGACGGGGCGAGCGATCTTCGTAGCCGCCGCAACCGGTGCGTCCGCTACGTGGAATGGCCGATGCACGCGATGATCGCATGTCGGCCGTCACGCACCAGCCACCCGAGGCAGGCCCGCTGCCACCTCCGCCGCCCGAGCCACCGCCGCCCGAGCTCGTCGCGATCGAGCCGTCCGTCGTCGAGGAGCCGCCGCCGCCGGCCGAGGAGGAGACCGTCGGCCGCGCGGTCGTGCACGGGCTCGAGGACGCCGGGCGCCCGGCCTATCGCTTCCTCGAGGTGCTCGGCGGTCACCTCACGCTGGCCGCGCGCGCGCTCGCGTGGCTGCCGCGGCGGCCGTTCCGCGCCGAGAACTACCTCGATGCCGGCGTCTACATCGGCTACGGCAGCCTGCCGATCGTGCTGCTCGTCGGCGCGTTCACCGGGATGGTGATGTCGCTGCAGCTCGTCGACGCGTTCGGCGTGTTCGGGCTCAAGTCGGTCGCCGGCGGTGCGACCGGCAAGGCGATCGCGCTCGAGCTCGCGCCGGTGCTGACCTCGCTGATGCTCGCCGGCCGCGCCGGCGCCGGGATCGCGACCGAGATCGGCACGATGCGGATCACCGAGCAGATCGACGCGCTCGAGTCGATGGCCGTCAACCC
>JBLMXA010000034.1:0-7149 GCA_050257515.1 Acidobacteriota bacterium
GAGCCGGAGCTGGTCGTCCAGGTCCGCTATCGCGAGTGGCCCGCGGACTCGGCGCTGAGGTTCCCGGTGTTCGAGCGGCTGCGCCGCGACAAGGCGGCACGCGACTGCGGGCTGCCCGCGCGGTCGACGGCCGACAAGCCGGAGCCGGAGCTGCGCGCGCTGGAAGCCGACGTGCCTTTGCGCGAGCTCCGGCTGACGCGCCTGCACAAGGTGCTGTGGCCGCCCGAGGCCGCGCCAAGCGCGTCCGCGGGCGGATCTATGACACGGGGCTCCGGCATCACGAAGGGCGAGCTCGTCGACTACTACCGCGCGATCGCGCCCTACGCGCTGCCGTACCTCAAGGATCGCCCGACCGTGCTCGCGCGCTACCCCGACGGCATCACCGGCGAGAGCTTCTACCAGAAGGACCTGCCGGGCTGGGCACCGCCGTGGCTGCGCACGACGACGCTCTGGAGCGAGCACAGCCAGCGCGAGATCCACTACATCCTGCTCGACGACGCCGACGGCCTCGCGTGGGTGGCGAACCTCGCGTCGATCCCGCTGCACGCGTGGGCGAGCCGCGCTGGCGATCTCGAGCACCCGGACTGGACGATCCTCGATCTCGACACCAAGCAGGGCCCGCGCGAGTACGTCGTGCCGCTCGCGCTCGCGATCCATCGCCTGTGCGACGGCGTCGGGCTGCCGAGCTTCGTCAAGACCTCGGGCCAGAGCGGCCTCCACGTGCTGATCCCGCTCGGCGGGCAGTGCACGTTCGATCAGGCGCGCACGCTCGCGTACCTGCTCGGCCTGATCGTCGAGCGCTCCCACCCCGACATGGCGACGACCGCGCGCAACCCCGCCGCGCGCGGCGGCAAGGTCTACCTCGACTGGGGGCAGAACGCGCACGGCCAGCTGCTCGTCGCGCCCTACTCCGTCCGCCCGGTCGCCGGCGCGCCGGTGTCGATGCCGCTTACGTGGGACGAGGTCGTGCCGGGCCTCGATCCGCGCCAGTTCCACCTGCGCAACGCGCTCGCGCGCGTGACCTCGCGCCCCGATCCGATGCTGCCGGTGCTGACGACGCGCCCCGACCTGCGCGCGGTGTTCGAGCGCCTCGAAGAGCACGCGAAGCAGGATTAGCTGCAGCGCTGGAGCGCGCGCCGGATCAGCGGTTCGAGCGGCGCATGCTCGCCGAGTTCGCTTGCCGCTCGCTCGACGGCCCGTCGCGCGATCGTCGGTTTCCAGCCGAGGCCGGTGAGCGCCGCGATCGCGTCGGCGGTCGCGCCCATGTGAGCGCCGGGGCGCGCGACCTCGAGCTGCTCGGCGCTGCCCGAGATCAGCAGCCGGCCGTCGTGATGCGCCTGATGGCACGACGAGCAGAGCAGCACGAGGTTCTCCGGCGCGTGCGTGCCGCCGTGCTCGCGATGCACGATGTGGTGGATCTCGAGCCCGCGCGCCGACCGGCAGCCCGGCACGCGGCAGCGGCCGCCGTCGCGGTGCCACACCGCGCGCTGCGTCGCGGGAGCGACGTCCTGCTTCGCGCGTCCATGGTCGACACGCTGGGCGTCGCACTCGGCGCGCGCGAGCGCGGTCTCGCCGATCGCGATGCGCGCGCCGGCGGCGAGCTGCGTCGCGCGCTTGCACGTATCGCAGCGCTGGATCGCGATCTGGTAGCGCGCGCGGCCGTTCGAGGTGCCAGCGAGCGCGCCGTGGGCCAGCGCGCTCACCAGCTCGTCATCGTCGAGATGCCTGCCCTGCTCCGCTTCGAGCGCCTGCCGCGCCTGGCGGAGCGCCGCGTAGGTCTCGGGCCTGAGCTCGAGCCGGAGCAGGTGCATGCGGACCTCGGGATCGCCCGGCTCGTCGGGGCGATCACCGGGCCGGTGCGTTACGACGAGCTCCTCGATGTCGCGCAGGTTCTTGCCGCGCGCGGCGTCGATCCATTCGCGTTCCGTGACCGGCGTCGCGACGCGCGTCAGCTCGCGCGCGGCGGAGAACGCCAGGTCGCCAGTCGCGAGCGCCTCGTTCAGCTGCGGCAGTGCGCCGAGAGCGCGCGCCACGCGCAGTCGCTCCTGCGCGGTGCGCGGTGCGTAGCCGAGCACGCGCTCCATGTAGTCGAGCGCCGACACCATCCCGAGCCGCTTCCAGATCTGCAGCGCGCCTCTTCGGCATCGAGCGCCGCGCGCCGCTTCGCGATCGCGCGCAGCTTGCGATCGACCACGCGCCAGTCGCTGCTCGTCTTGTTGTCCTGCGCCCCCGTGGGCGCGCCCTCGACCTCGATGACATTAGCGCTCAGCATGCGTCTGCCATACCACGGTGATTTTCGGCGCCGCCGTTCGCGCGCTGCGCGATGGATCGCGATTCGTCGTCGAGAAACGACCTCGGGCACGAGAATCGATCGCAGCGCGCAGCTTGTCGCGCGTGGTGCGAGATCGACTCGCACGTCACGGCCGCGCGTCGAAGTGCGTCGTGGATGCTGTCAATACGAAATCGTCACGACATGTCGATTCTTCGTCGAAGATCGAGATCGCTGGCGCTCTGCTCGCACGACCAAGCCTGTGACCGCGGACGCCGCTGTGGACAAGCGCGCGATCGCGGTGCAGACCGCGCGGCGTGCGGGCGGCGCTTGCCCACAGCGGCTTGGACAACCGCGCGCATCAGGCCCGCAGAGCCAAGTGGCGCGGTTGTCCACCGCGCTCACAGGCTCTGCTACCAAGATTCATATTTTCGGGCAGAGGCAGAAGGAGAGCGAGCGAGCACGGAGGCTCGCGCTCTGAATCTGCTCCCCCCAAAAAAAAATCCGCTAATCGTCGCGCTGTGAGCGCTGTGGATTGCCGCGCACGTGATTGCGCGCCGCAGAATCGACGCGGCAATCCAAGCGGCTGAGGGCAACGCGCGCCCGGACGCTCGCGCTCTGCGCCCGCGTGGGCGCGTTGTCCTCAGCCGCGTCAGCGGTCACAGCGTGGTCGTGCGAGCACCACCGCTCGCGTTCTCGCGCCCACGTAGGCGCCCGGCTACCCGCGAACCCGCCGCAGCTCGGCCTCGAGCTCCGCGAGCGCCCGGACGCTCGCGCTCTACGCCCACGTGGGCGCTATCCGCGAACCCGCCGCAGCTCGGCCTTGAGCTCCGCGATCTCCTTGTCGCGCTCCTTGAGCTTCTGCAGCGCGTCGCTGAGCATCTCGAGCAGGCCGCGCACGTTGCTGTCGTTCGGGCTCGCGATCGCGGTCAGGCCGGCCGCGTCGGGCGACTTCTCGAGCAGCTCGAGGATCGCGCGCAGCTTCTTCTCGGTCTCGGTCGGCAGCACGTCGAACGCGACGCCGACGCCGGGCGAGCTGAAGTTGCGCTCGGCATCTTCCGGCGTCACGACGCTGACGACGCGGCCGCCGAGCTGGAGCGAGTCCTTCGCCGAGCGAAGCTCGATCGTGATCGCCAGGCCGACCGGCAGCGGCGCGTTGGTCCGCATGAACAGCCCGCCGGCGGAGATGTTCTCGATCTCGCACGCGCCGTGGCCGTCGCTCGTCTTGACGTGCCCCGAGACCTTCGCCTCGACCCGCGTGTGGCGGCGGTGTTTCGACTCCACCCTACCAGCGTATCACCGCTTGCGCTTCTCGTACGTGCCGACGAGCTCGCCCTCGGCGAGGACATGGCCCTTCATCGCCGCGAGCAGCTCGGCCTTCGTGAGCCCCGGCCTGCCGAGACGCGTATCGAGCGCGTAGACCTTGAAGAAGTAGCGGTGGCGGCCGATCGGCGGGCACGGCCCGCCCCACGCCTGCTTGCCGAAATCGTTGGTGCCCTGCGTCGCGCCGCCGGGCAGGCTCGCGACGCCGCCGCGCGGCAGCGAGGTCTGCGTCGCCGGCAGATCGATCACGACCCAGTGCACCCACGTCTGCTTCGGCGCGTCGGGATCCGGAGCGTCGGGATCGTCGACGATCACCGCGAACGTCTGCGTGTTGGCCGGTGCGCCCGACCACTGCAGCGGCGGCGCGACGTCGGGTCCCTGGCACGTGTGCTCCATCGGGATCTCGGAATTCGCGGCGAACGCCAGCGAGGTCACCGCGAGCTTCGGTACGTTCGCCGGCGCCGGGTCGACGGCACCACCCTTGCTGCACGCCGCCATCGCGGCAATCAGTCCCAGCGCCTTCATGCCCGTGAATCTACCTGATAGCGTCGCGGCGTGAAGATCGCGTGCATCGGTGGCGGCCCTGCCGGCCTGTACCTCGGCATCCTCGTCAAGCGCAGCGCGCCCGAGCACGACGTCGTCGTCTACGAGCGCAACCGCCCGAGCGATACGTTCGGGTTCGGCGTCGTGTTCAGCGACGCGACGCTCGGCCACCTCGCGGCCGCGGATCCGGAGACCCACGCCGAGATCGCGTCGCGGTTCGCGCGCTGGGACGACATCGAGATCCACATGGGTGGCGAGGTGCTGCGCTCGACCGGCCACGGCTTCTGCGGCATCGAGCGCAGGCAGCTGCTGCAGATCCTCCAGGCGCGCGCGAAGACGCTCGGCGTGCAGGTGGAGTACCAGCACGACATCAAGTCGCTCGACGAGGTGCGCGGCGCCGACGTGATCGTCGCCTGCGATGGCGCGGCGAGCTGGGTGCGCGACGCGCTCGCGCAGGAGCTGCAGCCGACGGTCGACGTGCGGCCGAACAAGTTCGTGTGGCTCGGCTGCACGGTGCCGTACCGCGCGTTCACGTTCATCTTCAAGCAGACGGCGCACGGCCTGTTCCGCGTCCACGCGTACCGCTACCACGAGCACGGCTCGACGTTCATCGTCGAGTGCCGCGAGGACACGTGGCGCGCCGCCGGACTCGAGGGCGCCGACGAGGACCGCACCGTCGCGATCCTGTCCGACGTGTTCGCGGCCGAGCTCGCCGGCCACCGCCTCGTCAAGAACCGCTCGATCTGGCGCAACTTCCCGACCGTCCGCTGCGGCCGCTGGCACGCCGGGAACGTCGTGCTGATGGGCGACTCCGCGCACACCGCGCACTTCTCGATCGGCTCGGGCACCAAGCTGGCGATGGAGGACGCGATCGCGCTGCGCGACGAGCTGCTCGCGCGCCGCGACATCTCCGCCGCGCTCGCCGCGTACGAGGCGCGCCGGCGGCCCGAGGTCGAGGCGCTGCAGGCGGCCGCGCAGGCGAGCCTCGAGTGGTTCGAGGGCACCGAGCGCTACATGCAGATGGCGCCGGTGCAGTTCACGTACAGCCTGATGACGCGCAGCCTGCGCGTGTCGCATGCGTCGGTCGCCAAGCGCGATCCGCACCTCGCGCATGGCGTCGAGACCCTGCTCGCCGCCTCGGTCGGCGTGCTCGTTTCGGGGGACGATCCGCCGCCGCCGCCGACCGCGCTGCCGGTGCTGATCGGCGATCGCCGCGCGCGCTCGCGGGTCGCGGCGTGCCCGCGCGAGGGTGGCGTCGGCGCGCTCGCCGGCGATGACGAGCTGGTCGCGCTCGGCAGCGCGGCGGCGCGCGCCGGCCTCGTCGTCACCGCGCCGATCCCGCTGGCGGTCGGCGCCGGCCCGGGCATCGACAACGACGATCAGACCGTCGCGTGGCGGCGCATCGTCGACTACGTCCATGGCAAGGGCGCGCTGATCGTCGCGCGGCTGTCGACCGCGGGCGCGGCCCAGGCCTCGCTCGAGGAGGCGGTGCAGCGCGCCGCGTTCGCCGGGTTCGACCTGCTGCTGCTCGATCCCGAGCGCGATCCGATCGCGATCGAGCACCTGCCGGGGATGGTGCAGGTCGCGCTCGGCAAGTGGCGACCGACCGGCTGGATCGCCGCCGCGGTGCACGACCGGCCGACCGCGCGCAACACGGTGGTCGGCCACGTCGCCCAGCTCCAGCGCGCCGGCGCGCGCCTCGCGTGGGTGACGTCGCCGGGCGAGCCCTCGATCACCGACGCGCGGCTGCCCGCGGCGCCGCTCGCCGATCGGCTGCGCAACGAGCTCGGCATCGCCACCGCGGTCGACGGCAGCGACGCGCTCGTGCCCGATCTCGACGCCGCGATCGCGGCCGGCCGCGCCGATCTGGTGATCGTCGAGCGCGTGCCCTCGGGCGTGGGCCGCGCGGGCGCATGAAGCCGCGGCGCTACCAGCTGCGCAAGGACGCCGTCGCGATCGTCGCCGGCGGGCATCCGTGGCTGTTCCGCGATCACCTGTCGAGCGCGGCGTCGGTGTTCCGCGATGGCGACTGGCTGCGGCTCGTCGACGGCGCGAACCAGGTGATCGGCCACGGCCTGTACGAGGCGGAGGGCGCGATCGCGATCCGCGTGCTGCGCACCGGCGCCGGCGCGCCCGATGCCGCGTGGTGGCGCGACCGGCTCGCCGCCGCGATCGCGCGCCGGCGCGAGCTCGCCGGCCACACCGACGGCATTCGCCTCGTCCACGGCGAGAGCGACGGCGTGCCGGCCGTCGTCGTCGACCGCTTCGGCGACGCGCTCGTCGTCGCGAGCTACTCGGCGGGCGCCGACGCGCTCGCGCGCTACACGGCGCGCGCGCTGCCGACGCTCGACGCCGCGGTCGTCGGCCCGGCGGCGCACGTGATCCTGCGCCCCGCGCGCCGGCGGCGCGGGCCGCTCGTGGCCGCGCGCGTGCTGCGCGGCGCGCCGGTCGAGCTCGCGCGGTTCACCGAGGACGGCCTGACGTTCGCGGTCGATCTCGCGGCCGGCCACAAGACCGGCACGTACCTCGATCTGCGCGGGCTGCGCCGCGCGCTCCGGCAGGACCGGACCGCGCGGATCGATGACACGGGGGCGCTCGCGCAGATGCCGCTCGCGGGCGCGCGCGTGCTCAACCTGTTCGCGTACACCGGCATGCTCGGCCGCGCCGCCGAGGCCGCCGGCGCCGCGGAGATCGTGCAGGTCGATCAGTCCGAGCGCGCGCTCGACTTCGCGCGCGCCCACCACGTCGGCGACGCCGCGCGCCACCGCTTCCTCGTCGCCGACGCGTTCCACTACACGTACGCGCCGACCGAGCAGTACGATCTCGTCATCGTCGATCCGCCGTCGATGACCAGCCGTGTCGACCAGGTGCCGCGCGTGCTCGCGACGTACCGCAAGCTGTACGCGCAGCTCGCGCCGCACGTGCGGCCCGGCGGTGCGCTCGTCGCTGCCTGCTGCACGAGCCGCGTGCCGCGCGGCAAGTTCCACGAGGCGGTGCGCGCCGGGCTCGGCTCC
>JBLMXA010000035.1:0-8395 GCA_050257515.1 Acidobacteriota bacterium
CGCCGGCGTCGACAAGAAGAAGGCCGCGGCCGAGCTGTCCGCGAAGGCGCACGCGGCGCTCGAGGACGGCGATCCCGACAAGGCGCTCGAGTATGCCGACGAGTCGCTCAAGCTGCGGCGCACGGACAAGACGCTGATCGAGCGGGCGCGCGCGCTGCAGCGGCTCGATCGCATCGACGAGGCGATCAAGTCCGTCGACGAGGCGACCGAGATCGATCCGAAGGCGCCGGCGGCGTGGGAGGCCCGCGCGCTGATCCTGTGGGGCGCGCATCGCTACGACGACGCGAAGCAGGCGATGCAGAAGTACCTCGAGCTCGATCCCGAGGGCCGCTCCGCCGAGTCGTTCCACCACCTGATCGATTCGAAATGACGTTTCGCGTGCTCGGGCTGGAGAGCTCGTGCGACGAGACCGCCGCGGCGATCGTCGAGGATGGCCGCGTCGTGCGCTCGGATGTCGTGGCGTCGCAGCACGAGGTGCACGCTCGCTACGGCGGCGTCGTGCCCGAGCTCGCGTCGCGCGCGCACATCCTCAACGTCGTCCCGGTCGTCCAGGCCGCGCTCGACCAGGCCGGCTGCACGCTCGACGACCTCGACGGCATCGCCGTCACGAACGCGCCGGGGCTCGTCGGCGCGCTGCTCGTCGGGCTGCAGACCGCGAAGGCGCTCGCGTGGGTGGCCGGGCTGCCGCTCGTCGGCGTTCACCACCTCGAGGGTCACCTCACCGCGATCTACCTCGAGCCGGATCCGCCGCCGATGCCGCACCTCGCGCTGATCGTGTCGGGCGGCCATACCTCACTCGTCCGTGTCGACGCACACGGCGCGCTGTTCGAGCTCGGCGCGACACGCGACGACGCCGCCGGCGAAGCGTTCGACAAGGGCGCGAAGCTGCTCGGGCTCGGCTATCCCGGTGGCGCGGTGATCGACCAGCTCGCGAAGACCGGCGATCCGCACGCCGTCGAGTTCCCGCGCGCGATGTCGGCCGGCGAGCACGGCCACGACTTCTCGTTCTCCGGCCTCAAGACCGCGCTGCTGCATCACGTGCGCGCGCACGGCGTGCCCGACGGCCAGGAGCTCGCCGACGTGTGCGCGAGCTACCAGGCCGCGATCGTCGAGGTGCTCGTGCGCAAGACGCGGCGCGCGGCGCGCAGGCTGCAGATGCACCACGTGCAGGTGTGCGGCGGCGTCGCGGCCAACTCGGCGCTGCGCGCGGCGCTCGTCGCCGCAGGAAACGACGACGAGTTTCGCGTGTACTGTCCGCCGCCCGCGCGCTGCACCGACAACGCGGCGATGATCGCCGCCGCCGGCTACCATCGGCTCGTGCGCGGCGAGCGCGATCCGCTCGGCCTCGACGCGCGTCCGAACGCACCGCTCGCACGGGCCGCGCGATGACCGGCACGAACGGCAACGGCCACGCGAAGCTCGCCGAGGCGCTCGGGCCGTTCCCCGACGCGCGCGTGCTGCTGGAGCGCTACGGGCTGCGCGCGAAGAAGCACTTCGGCCAGAACTTCCTGGTCTCGGATCGCGCGCTGCGCGCGATCGCCGACGCGACGGTCGGCACGGACGAGGACTGGATCGTCGAGATCGGCGCGGGGCTCGGCACGCTGACCGCGCGGCTCGTCGAGCGCACGACCGCCGGCAAGGTGATCGCGCTCGAGACCGATCCCGACATGGTGCGCGTGCTGAAGGCCGAGCTCGGCACCGTCGACAACCTCGACATCGAGCAGGCCGACGCGCTCCGCTACGACCTGAAGATGGCCGCGAGGTGGCACGGCGGCCCGATCGTCGTGTGCGGCAACCTGCCGTACCACATCGCGTCGCAGCTGCTGTTCCGGATCCTCGACGCGCGCGAGCACGTGCAGCGCGCGGTCGTGATGGTGCAGAAGGAGATGGCCGATCGCATCGTCGCGCGGCCCGGCACGAAGGAGTACGGCGCGCTCGGCGTCATGATCCGCACGTACGCGGACGTGTCGACCGTGCTCAAGGTCGGCGCCGGATCGTTCGTGCCGCCGCCGAAGATCGACTCGACGGTCTTGAGGCTCGTCCCGCTCGCCGAGCCGCGCGCGAAGATCACCGATCACGCGCACTACTCGAAGGTCGTGCACGCCGCGTTCGGCCTGCGCCGCAAGACGTTGCGCAACGCGCTGCGCGCGGTGTTCGCCGACGACGTGATCGACCGCGCGCTCGCGGCGACCGGCATCGACGGCGGCCGCCGCGGCGAGACGCTCGACCTCGCCGAGTTCGCGAGGCTCGCCGAGGCGCTACAGTAGCGCGCGATGCCCGAGCTGCCCGAGGTCGAGACCGTCCGCAAAACGCTCGCGCCGGCGGTCGGCGCGAAGATCGTCTCGGCGTGGGACAGCGGCATGGGGCTGCACATGCACAGAAAGCCGCCGCGCGGCAAGCTGCGCGCGCTCGCCGGCAAGACGGTCACGGCGCTGCGCCGCCACGGCAAGTACCTGCTCGTCGATCTCGACGCCGACAAGACGCTGCTCGTCCACCTCGGCATGACCGGCCGCTTCCTGATCGCGGCCCGAGGCGCGCCGCGCGCGAAGCACACGCACGTGGTGCTCGAGCTCGCCGACGGTCGCTCGCTCAGGTTCGTCGACGCGCGCCGGTTCGGTCAGATCGACGTGCTCGATCGCGCGAAGGAGCGCGCGCATCCCGCGCTGAAGCTCCTCGGCCCCGATCCGATCGTCCACGGCATCGACGTCGCCGCGCTGCTCGCGCGCGCGAAGGGCAAGAAGGCCACGCTCAAGGCCTTCGTGCTCGATCAGGGCGTGCTCGCCGGCGTCGGCAACATCTACGCCTCCGAGGCGCTGTGGCGGGCGAAGCTGCGCCCGACGACCCGCGCGTACAAGCTCACCGCAGCTTCTGCGGCGCGGCTCGCGGATGCGATCCGCGAGGTGCTGCATCACGCGCTCGAGCACAACGGCACGAGCCTGCGCGACTTCGTCGACGCCGACGGTGCCGCAGGCGAGAACGCGGATTATCTGTGGGTCTATGGGCGCGCGGGCGAGCCATGCCCGCGATGCCGTAACGCGATCCGACGCGCCGTTCACCAAGGAAGGGCAACGTATTACTGTCCAACGTGTCAGACCCCGTAAGGGTCGAAAGCTTTGGGCGTTGATGATCGTGTTAGTGTGATTCCGCGCAGATAAATGCAGGATCAGGCCGATGAAGAGCTGATGGTCATGTACCAGAAGGGCGAGGTCCGCGCCTTCGAGGTACTGCTGTCGCGTCATCGCAGGCCCGTCTACAACTTCATCCTGCGCTATGTCGGCGATCGCGAGACCGCCGAGGATCTGCTGCAAGAGGCGTTCATGCGCGTCATCAAGGGCGCGGAGGCCTACAAGCGGCAGGCCAAGTTCACGACGTGGCTTTACACCATCGCGAGGAACTTGTGCGTTGACCAGACAAGGAGACGCAAACATCGCAAGCACGCGTCGCTGGATGCACCGATGGACACCAGCGAAGAGAGCGGCACGTTGATGGATGTGATCCCGTCCAACGAGATGGCCAGCGATCGCAAGAGTGTGAACAAGGAGCTGCACGAGCAGATGCAGCGGGCGATCGCGGCTCTGTCGGAGGAGCAGCGCGAGGTGTTCCTGATGCGCGAGTTCCTCGACATGCCGTTCAAGCAGATCGCGGACGTCGTCGGCGTGCCGGAGAACACCGTGAAGAGCCGCATGCGCTACGCGCTCGAGAAGCTGCGGCTCGAGCTCGACGAGTACAAGGAGATGGCGAAGGCGGCGCCGTGAGGCGCGCCGCGCTCGCCCTGCTCGCGCTCGCTTCGTGCCGCGCGGATCGTCACGCGACGGATCGCCACGCCGCGCGCGACGAGCTCGATCTCGACGTTTCAGTCGCGGCCAGCAAGCCCGCGCCGCTCGTGGCGTTCTCGTGCCGCACGTACGTCACCGGCAAGCGACCGAACGGCGAGGTGCGCGTGACGTTCTCGCCGGCGTCGCCGCGCGACGCGACCTGGGACGTCGCGTGGACCGGCACGTGCCACTACCATGGCGCGCTGCACCTCGTGAACGGCCGGCTCGACGATGGGGTCCTCGGCCTCGCCACCGAGTCTCGCTGCACGCGCTCGCCGCACTCGCAGTTCGCGGTGAGCTGCGGGCCGTACCTCGGAAGCGACGTCGAGGTGGTCGCGCATGGCGACGCCGTGACGCGCGCGGTGCACGTGCGGCTGCCGTGGACGTTCCGCGCCGGGCTCGACACCCTCGGCGCGTGCGAGCTGCCGTTCGTTCGCTACGATCAGGACGGGCAGCCGCTGGGCATCGACGAGCTCGACTTCGCGCTGGCCGAGTGCGCCGTCAGCGGTTGAGCGTCAGCGCGATCAGCACGAGTGCGGTGCGGCGTGCCGCCGGAGCGGTCACGCCCTCGAAGTGGACGAGCTTGTCGGTGCCGAGCGGCTTGCCGTCGAGCAGCACCGCGCCCGTGTCGGTCAGCGCGAGGCGCCGGTCGTGCACGACGAGCGCGTCGCCGTCGAAGTGGAGACCCTCGGGCGGCCTCACGGTCTGCCCCTGGATGCTCATCAGCGAGCCATCGGGGTGCAGCGTGCCGATCGTCTTCCACTCCTCGTACTGCGTGCCGGCGTTCGAGCCCTTCTCGAGCACCTGCAACGTGCCGTCCGCGAGCAGGTGGACGACCAGCTCGTCGCCTTCGTAGAGGCGCAGCTCGCTGATCGCGAGGTGCATGCTCGACGCGTGCTGGGCGGCGCCGCACGCGCCGGCACACGCGACCACCAGGATCAGCGCGAGCCAGCGCATCAGTCGAACGGTGACTCGAACAGCTCGGCCTGCGGGCCGGGCGGACGGACGTCGCCGATGATGTCGGCGAGGTGCGGGTAGGGCCAGGTGCGGCGCGCCTCGTCGGGCAGCCGGCGATGGCGCTCGACGTACGCGCGCAGCCACTTGCGCGTGTGCGCGTTCGCGTAGCCGCCGCCGCCGATCGGCCCGACCTCGGGCTCGTAGCGCGCGCGGATCTGGTTGAAGCGCTGGTCGCGGATCACCTTCGCGATCACCGAGGCGGCGGCGACCGCGGCGTGGTGCTCCTCGGCGCGATCGACGGACAGGAACTGCGGGAACCGCTGCGCGAGCGCCGCGAACATGCGCTTGCCGTCGGCGATGATCTTGTCGCACGCCGGCGCCTGCTCGATCAGCTTCGCCGCGAGCTCGCGCTCGAGCACGTTGAGCTCGTTGCGGCAGACCCGCGCGTCGATCTCGGTGTGCTCGACCTCGATGTGCATGACGAACACGGCGCGGCGCCGGATCTCGGCGGCGAGCTCGCTGCGCACGGCATGCGCGTCGTCGCCGGCGCCGTACGCCTTCGAGTCGCGCAGGCCCTTGCGGGTCAGCGACGCGGCGGTGCGCGAGTCGATCGCGACCGCGGCGATCACCATCGGCCCGATCGCGGGACCACGGCCGGCCTCATCGATCCCGAGCGTCAACCGGTTCGGGATCGGGCTCGCCATCGCGAACGACACTACAACCTCGCTGCGACAAGGTCGAGCGCTCGCACGAGCCCGACCTCCAGATCGAACATCTTGACGTCGGCGACCGCTCCCCAGTGCTCGAGCCGGCGCGCGAGCGCGTCGAGCGCATCGTTTGCGGCGCGCGCGAGTGGGTCGCCGAGCTCGCGGTCGAGATCGGGAGCCGCCCGATACAGCGCGTGGTAGATGTTGTCCTCCTCGAGCTCGAGCCTCGGCACGTCGTTGCGGAAGAAGCTCTCGACGTAGCCGCCCTCGAGGTACCCGCGCAGGTAGGCGCCGGCACGATCGAACACGCGCGACAGCGCGAGGCCGATGCGGTCCGCGGCGACGCGCTCGAGATCGCCGGCGACGTCGACGCTGATCGCGCTTCCGATCGTGCGCGCCGCGACCTCGGTCTCGCGCGCGCGGGCGGCGAGCGCGGCGGCGACGCGGCGGCGCCCGGCATCGATCGCGGCATCGAAGCCCGACGTCAACAGCGCGATCACGTAGTCGCGATCGGCGATCGTCGCGGTGTGCGACGAGAACGGCAGCCGCCGCGGTCGCACGAGATCGAGCACCTCGCGCGCCGCGCGCCGGTACAGCGCGATCGTGTCGTCGGACAGCGCCTTGCGCTCGGCGCGCACGAGCTCCTCGGCGAGCTCGCGCGCGGCGCTGGCGAGCGCGTCGCGTCCTGCGCGCGCGGCCTCGGCCGCCGCGGTCGCGCTCTGGCGGGAGCCATCGAGCCGGTGGCTCGCCTCGGTGACGACGGCGCGCAGCACGCGCGCACAGCCGTCGCGCTTGAGCTGCCGCGCTTGCTGGAAGAACCGCTGCTCGAGCGCGTCGTACAGCGTGTCCCAGTTGCCGTCGGCGCCCGCCGAGGTCTGCTTCCACGCGAGCGCCTCGCGCGCCGAGAACGGGACGATCGCCTCGACGAGCTCGCCGAGCGTCCCGCCGATGAAGTCGACGACCTCCTGCTGCTCGCCGGCCGACAGCTGGTCCGACTTGTTGAGCACGCCGAGCACGCGCTTGCCCTCGTCGCGGATCGATTGCAGCGCCTTCTTCTCGCTCGCCTTGCCGCCCTGGTTCGCGGTGAACACCCACACGACCGCATCGGCGCGCGCGATGAACGCGCGCGCGGTCGCCTCGTGCTCGGGCTGGATCGAGTTGAGGCCCGGCGTGTCGACGATGTGGATCTTCTCGAGCTGCGGAAGCGGCACGAGGATCTCGACGTGATCGATCGCGCGCGCGGCATCGGGCGTCAGCGCGCGCAGGTGCGTCATCAGCGCGTCCCAGCCGAGCTCGAGCGTGGTGCCGTCCGCGGTGACGATCCGGCCTCCGCGCTCGCGGCCGTAGCGCACGATGTTGATCGTCGCGGTCGTCGGCGTGATGCCGGTCGGCGCGACGTCCGCGCCGATGAACGCGTTGACGAACGAGCTCTTGCCGCTCGAGAACTCGCCCATCACGGTGACGAGCAGCGGCGCGTCGAGGCCCGCGGCGGCGCGTGCGACATCTCCGACGAGGTGACCGAGCTCGCGCTTGCTCGCGACGATTCGCTCGAGGTAGCGCGCGACATCGGCGATCTCGGACGTCGCCGGCGCGGGCAGCTCGGCGGCGCGCGCGTCGGTCAGCAGCTGGCGCGCGCGGGCGTGGTGCGGCGACACGCGCAGCGCGGCCAGCGCGCAGGTCGCGGCGCGCGCGGGATCGCCGGTGGCGAGCGCGAGCCGTGCGAGCTCGACGTGCGCGTCGACGTCGTCGCGGGCCGCCGCGAGCTCGAGCAACGCGCGGGCGGCCTCGGGCTGGTCCATCGCCATCGCCGAGCCGCGCGCGACGAGCGCGCGCGCGTCGTCCGGAGCCTTGCCGAGCAGGTCGTTGCCCCACGCGAGCTCGCGCGCGGGATCGCCGGCGGCGATCGCGGCGTCGACGGCGGCGCGCAGCACCTCGAGCGACGGCGCGAGCGCGAGCGCGCGGTCGTAGCTGGCGAGCGCGGCGTCGAGGTTGCCGATCAACCGGTGCGCCGCGGCGATCCTGGCGTGCAGCTCGCCGCGCCGCGGATCGAGTTGCAGCGCCTCGAGGTAGCTGGCATGCGCCCGCATCGCGTCGCGCTCGGCGAGCGCGGCATCTCCGAGCGCGACGAGGATGTCGAGGCGGACCTGCGCGCCGAGTGGCGTCGGGTCGGCGTCCGCGATCGCGCGGGCCTGCGCGAGCCGCTCGCCCGCGATCGCCGGCGCACCGTCGCGCAGCGCCACGCGCCCGAGCGCGTACAGCGCGAGCGCCGGCGGTTGTGGCGCCGCGGCCGCGCGCTCGAGGTGGCGCAGCGCCTCGTCGGTCCCGCTCGCCAGGCGCAGCCCGGCTCGCTCCTGCTCGGGGCTCCCGCCGTCGGCGACGAGCGCCTCGCCGAGCGCCGCGCGCGCGTCGAGATCCTCGCCGTCCTCGACGACCGCCTTGCGCAGCTCGCGGATCGCCTTGTCGAGGTCGCCGCGCCGCCGCCACGCGATCCCGAGCCCCCGATACGCATCCGCGAGGATGCCGCGATCCCCGCCGGCTTCGGCCACCGCACGCCCGAGCGCGGCGATCGCCTGCTCGTACGAGCCGAGCGCGACCAGCGCGAGCCCGCGTCCGACGACGGCCGCCGGATCGCCGCCGCGCAGCTTCAGCGCCCGCTCGAAGGCATCGTGCGCCGCCTGCGGTTCGCGCATCGCGAGGCGGGCCTCGCCGAGCAGGATCAACGCCTGCCCGTGGTCGGGCTTCGCCCGCAGCAGCGCCTCGAGCGAGTCGATCGCCGCCGTGACATCTCCCGCCGCGAGGAGCTGGCGCGCCTGGTTGAGCTGATCGCGGTACTCGTCGAGGACGAGCTCGCCGGCGAGATCGCCCAGCCGCCGCTCCAGCCGCGACCACAAGGACATGGTCGCAGCGTAGCACCTA
>JBLMXA010000036.1:0-2622 GCA_050257515.1 Acidobacteriota bacterium
CTCGTCGAACGCGAGGTTCGCGATCTCGGCGGCGAGGCGCGCGACCCGGCCGACCTCCGCGAGCGCACCGCCCTTGAGGCAGCGGCGGCCGAGCTTGAGCTCGAGGTCGGGGATCAGCGTCGTCAGGTTCGCGTTGCCGCAGCGCTCGCCGTAGCCGTTGAGCGTCCCCTGCACGTGCGTCGCGCCGGCGCGCACCGCGGCGAGCGTGCTGGCGATCGCGCAGCCGCTGTCATCGTGGGCGTGGATGCCGATCGGGATCGCGAGCTCGCCGGCGACGAGACGCACGCGCTCCTCGACCTCCCATGGCAGCGTGCCGCCGTTGGTGTCGCACAGCACGACCGCCTCGGCGCCGCCGCGAGCCGCGGCCTCGAGCGTCGCGATCGCGTAGGCGAGATCCACGCGCGCGCCGTCGAAGAAGTGCTCGGCGTCGTAGATCACGCGCCGGCCCTGCGACGCCAGGTAGCGGACGCTGTCCTCGATCATCGCGAGGTTCTCGTCGGGCGTGGTGCGCAGGACCTCCTGGACGTGCAGCAGCGACGTCTTGCCGAAGATCGTGCAGGCGCGCGCCTCCGAGTCGATCAGCGCCGCGAGGTTGGCGTCGTCCTCGGGCGCGATGCCGGCGCGGCGGGTCGAGCCGAACGCGGCGAGCGTCGCGTGGCGCCACTGCACGTCGCGCGCGCGGCGGAACAGCTCGGCGTCCTTGGGGTTGGAGCCCGGCCAGCCGCCCTCGATGAACGCGACGCCGAGTCCGTCGAGCTGCTCGGCGATCCGCAGCTTGTCCGACACGGCGAGCGAGATGCCCTCGCGCTGGGTGCCGTCGCGCAGCGTCGTGTCGTAGATGGCGACGTCAGCGTTGCTCATGGGCCGTGATGCGGTCTGCGAACGACAGGATGTAGCCGAGCTCGTCGAGGCCGCTGGCGAGGCAGTGCTTCGCGAACGGGTCGATCGAGAACGACACCCACCCGGCACCGGGCAGGTACACGCGCTCGGAGGCGAGATCGATGGTCAGCTCGCGCGTCGGTTCTGCCTTGAGCGCGAGCTCGAGCCGGACGCACGCGGCCTCGGGAAGCGCCACCGTGAGCAGGCCGTTCTTCGTCGCGTTCTCCTTGAAGATGTCGGCGAACGAGCGCGCGATCACGGCGCGGAAGCCCCAGTCGACGAGCGCCCACGGCGCGTGCTCGCGTGACGAGCCACAGCCGAAGTTGTTGCCGGTGACGAGGATCTTCGCGCCGCGCTCGCGGAGCGGGAAGTCCGGCCGCGTGCGCCAGTCGGCGAACAGGTGATCGCCGAGGCCGACCTTCTGCGTGCCCTTGAGGAAGCGCGCCGGGATGATCTGATCGGTGTCGACGTCGTCGGCGGGCAGCACCAGCGCGCGCGAGGTCAGCGTCGTGAACGGGGTCTTCATTCGGCACCTCCCAGCAGCGTGCGGACGTCGGTGACGCGGCCCGTGATCGCGGCGGCGGCGGCGGTCAGCGGCGACGCGAGGAACGTGCGCCCTCCCCGCCCCTGGCGGCCCTCGAAGTTGCGGTTGCTCGTGCTCACCGCGTACTGACCGGCCTCGATCATGTCGCCGTTCATCGCGATGCACATCGAGCAGCCCGGGTCGCGCCACTCGGCGCCCGCATCGCGGAACACGCGGTCGAGACCTTCCGCCTCGGCGGCGCGCTTGACGTCCTGCGAACCCGGCACGACGAGCACGCGCACGCCGGGCGCGACCTTCTTGCCGCGCATGATGCTGGCGGCGGCCCGGATGTCGGTGAGCCGCGCGTTCGTGCACGACCCGATGAACACGACGTCGATCGGACGCCCGAGCAGCGGCTCGCCGGGCGACAGGCCCATGTAGAGCAGCGCCTTCGCGAGCGCCCCGCGCTCTCCGGGGGCGGCGTCATCCGGCGACGGCACGCGGGCGGTCACCGCGATCCCCATGCCCGGGTTCGTCCCGAACGTGACCATCGGCTCGATCCGCGACGCATCGATGACGATCGAGCGGTCGTAGGTCGCGCCGTCGTCGCTGCGCAGGTCGCGCCAGCGCGCCACCGCGGCGTCCCAGTCCTTCGGGGCGTGCGGGCGGCCCTTGAGGTACGCGAACGTCTCCTCGTCGGGCGCGACCATTCCGGCGCGCGCACCGGCCTCGATCGACATGTTACAGACCGTCATCCGGCCCTCCATGTCGAGCGCGCGGATCGCAGGCCCGGTGTACTCGATGACGTGGCCGGTCGCGCCGCCGACGCCGATCTCGGCGATCATCGCGAGCACGAGGTCCTTCGCCGACGCGCCCTCGGGCAGCGCGCCCTCGAACCGCATCTCGAGCGTCTTCGGCTTGCGCTGGAGCAGGCACTGCGACGCGAGCACGTGCTCGACCTCGCTCGTGCCGATGCCGAACGCGAGCGCGCCGAACGCACCGTGCGTCGAGGTGTGCGAGTCGCCGCACACGATCGTCATGCCGGGCTGCGTGTAGCCGAGCTCGGGGCCGATCACGTGGACGATCCCGCGATGCGCGGACTCGCCGTCGTACAGCGTGATGCCGTGCTTCTGGCAGTTGTCGGCGAGCGTGCGCAGCTGCGTGCGCGCGGCATCGTCGGCGATCGGCAGCCCGTTCGTGGGGATCGAGTGATCCATCGT
>JBLMXA010000037.1:0-5002 GCA_050257515.1 Acidobacteriota bacterium
CGAGAAACCCCGAACCGCGGAACGCGGCGCACGATCGACGTGCGCCGCGTCTACAGCGTGGAGGATCGGTACGCGCTCAGCGGTGGCCGAGCCCGATCTCGTCGACGCCGAACACCGTGCGGCCGAGGTTCGGGCCGAGCGCCCACGTCGCACCGGCGTCGTGCGTGATCAGCACCTGGCCGCCTTCGCCGGCCGCGAAGCCCGTGCCGGCAGCACTGTCGAAGTCGGCGATGTGGAGGGCGTGCAGATCCGCGGTGCCGACGTGCTGGAGCGTCACGGCACCGTTCGCGTCGATGTTCGCGATCGCGCCCGCCGCGCCGACCGCGACCGCGCTGCCGTCATCGGCCATGCGCACGTCGTCGAACGCGAGCGAGGGATCGACCGCGAGCTGCGTCCACGTCGCGCCACCGTCGGCCGAGCGCGCGAGGCCCTGACCGGCGACGATCGCGAGGTTGCCGTCGGATGACAGCGCGATCGCGTGCGCGCCAGCGAGGGTGGCGCGGCGGGTCAGCGCGCCGGCGTCGTACTGCCAGAGGCCGCCATCGTCGGACAGCGCGAGCACGTTCGCGCCTTCCTGCGCCGCGGCGACCGCACGGAACTGCGTCTGCCCGTCGCCGAGCGACGTCCACGTGACGCCGGTGTCCTGGGTGACGAGGAACGTGCCGTTGCCGACGACGAACACCGGGCCGAAGTCCTGAGTCGCGACGCCGCGCAGATCGCCGGTCGCCGGGACCTGCTCCGCGGCCCACGACGCGCCGCCGTCGTTCGTGTAGAGCAGCGTGCCTTGCGCGCCGACCACCCACGCCTCCCCCGAGTAGCGGCACGCGATGCCGTTCAGCTGCATCGCGCCGCCGAGGTCGTAGCCGGCGCCGAGCTGGCCGTCGTCGCCGACGTTCGCCATCAGCGCGGACGACCCGACGAGCCAGCCGCCGCCCCCGCCGCCGCCGGTAGGAGTTCCGCTGGTCTTCTTGCAACCAACCGCGGCGAGAGCGACGCAAAGAAACAGGCATGTGCGCATCGGGGAAGGCTCCTTCTCTTGACGTTTACAGATTAGTGAGGAGGGCACCTCGCGCATGTCGCACAAATCACGCAACAGACTGTTTTCACGTGAGTAGCACCCCCGGGAGCGCCGAGATCATGACGTCGGCGCGGTCGATCGCGCGCTGGGCACGGGCGAGCACCCGGGCCGGGGCGCGGCGGCCGAGGCGGGCGGCGGTGACGCCTCGGTCGAGCTCGCGCACCGCGATCCACGCGCGATGGTGGGCGGCGCGCCGCTCGAGACTTCCCACCGGCGCGGCAAAGCCGTGCGCGAGATCGCCGCACGCGATCGCGAGGGCGCGGACGAGCTCGCCACGCTCGTCGGCAAGCTCGCGCGCGAGGTCGGCGAGCGGCGGCGCGGCGGCGACGATCGCGCGAAAGGCAGGTTCGTGGTCGGCGGGGTGGGGGCGACGATGCAGCATGCGGCGGCCTGCTTCACGGCGCGGGCCAACCCCGCGACGCGCGATCTCGCCGCGTTGGCGGCGCACGTCCGTCGGTGTCCGTCCGCTAGCCGGCCGTGCCGGACGGGTTACTCTGTGGGGCAGTGCCAGAGCAGCGTCATCGGGCGAGCCACGTGTTCCACATCGTGGTGCTCGTGATCGGTGTGGTCGGCCTCGCGCTCGCGATCCACGAGCTCGGCTGGCAAGGCGTGCAGGACGCGGTGGTCGGCACCGGCCCGTGGTTCGCGGTCATCGCGCTGCTCGATCTCGCGTCCGCCGCGTGCGACGCGTACGCGATCCGCGGCTTCATCCTGCCGAAGCAGCCGGTGTCGTACGCCGCGGTGTTCGCCGCGCAGGCGAGCGGCATCGCGGTCAACCGGCTGACCCCCGGCAACTCGCTCGGCGAGCCGGTCAAGGTCACGATGCTGACGACCCACAAGGTGCCGACGAACCTCGCGGTGTCGGCGGTCGTGATGTTCAACCTCGTCAGCGCGTACCTCGGCATCGTGCAGCTCCTGATCGGCGTGCCGGTGACGACGCTGCTGCTCGATCTGCCGCATCACGTCGTCGTGATCGTGTGGGTCGCGACCGGCGTGCTCGTCGCGCTCGCGGTCGCCGCCGGCGTGCTCGTCAAGCGCGGCGCCGCGCGCTCGCTCGTCGATATCGTCTCGGGCATGCGGTTCGTCACGCCCGAGCGCGCGGCGCGCTGGCGCTCTCGCCTCGCCGACATCGACACCCGGCTGCGCGACCTCGGCCGCCACCCGCGCGAGTCCGGGCTCTACCGCGGGCTCGCCGGCGTGGTCGCGTCGCGCCTGCTCAGCTGGTGCGGCACGATCGCGGTGCTCCACGCCGCGGGGATCGCGCTCGAGCCGCGGCTCGTCGTCGCGACGCTCTCGGTCGGCATGATCGTGTCGTGGGTGTCGAGCATCGTGCCGCTCGGCCTCGGCATCGCGGACGGCGCGAACTACGTGATGTACAGCCTGCTCGGCGCGTCGTCGGCCGCCGGGCTCGCGTTCACGATGATCGGCCGGCTGCGCACGATCGCGCTCGCGCTGATGGGCCTCGGCGTGATGGCGATCGCGCACTCGTCGCATCGCGTGCGGCTCGCGCGGGAGCTCGCGGCGTGACGCGCACGTTCGTGATGGGCGATCCGCAAGGCCCGTTCGACAAGGTCCGCGCGGTGCTCGCGCGCCACGGCGCGCTCGCCGGCGACCGGCTCGCCGCCGACGTCGTGCTCGTCTCGATCGGCGATCACTTCGACTACGACCACAAGGATCCGGCGACCGCCTCGCGCGAGGGCCTCGCGCTCTTGCGCTGGCTCGCGAGCCACGATCCCGCGCAGGTCCACCTGTTGCTCGGCAACCACGACGCCGCGCGCGTGATGGAGCTCGCGACGATCAGCGACGAGCAGTTCGCGGCCGCGCGCGCGTGCCCGCCCGGCGAGTACGCGGCGCGGTTCCCGCACCTGCCGCCGCAGGGCGTGCTCGCGCGCGACTACGCGTCGTTCACCGTCGAGCAGCGCGAGCTCGTGCGCGAGCTGCTCGAGGCGCGGCGGTTTCATCTCGGGCTCGCCGGGCGGCTCGGCGGCCACGACGCGCTGATCACGCACGCGGCGGTGACGACGCGCGAGCTCGACCTGATGGGCCTTGCGGCCACGCGCGACGTGCGCGCGATCGCCGCCGCGCTCGAGTCGCACCTCGAGCTCGCGATCCGACGAGGTGCCTCGCCGCTGTCGCTCGAGCCGCTGCACGTCGCCGGCGGTGGCGGCAAGGAGGGCGGCGGCCTGCTCTATCACCGGCCGTCGAACCCGGCGAGCGGCTCGACGTTCGATCCCGATCGTCCGCGCCGCTTCGACCCGCGCACGCTGCCCGACGGGCTGCTCCAGATCGCCGGCCACTCCGGCCACGCGAAGTGCGTGCACGAGCTCGGCGACTGGTGCACGTGGCGCGCCCGCGAGCGCGCGCACGGCGGCCTGCGCACGCTCAGCGTCGATGACAAAGGTCCGAGCTACGACCTCGGCGTTCACCCGGACAGCACGGGCTGGGGCTCGCTCGCACAGCTGATCCTCATCGACGGCGAGCTGCGCCGCGTGCCGGCCGACGAGGTCGAGCTGCTCGAGCTAGCGTCGCTCGGCTAGGCCACGGCGTGCGCAGCTCGCGCGCGCCCGTCGGCTGGAGGTCGATCAGCGGGTTGCGAACGCGCAGCGCCGGGAACCGCAAGAAGTCGCGATCTTGTGTCCACAGCTCGGTGACGCCGTGCTGCAGGCATACCGCCGCGATCCTCGCGTCGTGCGCGACGGGCCCGACGACTTGCGCCGCGCGCAGCAACTCGCGGAGCGTGCTCCACGTCTGGCCGTCTTCGCAGATCACTGCGAGCGACGGCGACTCGAGCCACGTATCGACCTGCTCGATCGCCTCGGCCGGACTCGAGCCGTACCTGCGCGTTGCTGTCGCGTAGAACTCGACGATGCAATGCAACGGGATCGCCCAGCGCGCCCCTGATGCAGCGAGCTGCGCGATGCAGTCGCGAGCGCGCTCGTGCCAGATCGCGTCTCGGCGATGCGCGAACACGAGTAACTGCGTGTCGATCGCGATCATCGCTCACCTTTGCGCTCGCGCTCGAGCCGGTCGATATACGCTGTCATCTCTTCATCGGTCGCCGGAAAGCCGGGTACTCCGACGTAGCCGCGGAGATGGACCTGGCGATCGTCAAACTTGCCGCGATTGGCCGGATCACCGACGCTCGCGTCGCGGAGCGTGAACGGCCTCGCCGTACGACGTTCGTGTAGCTCCTTGCGCAGGCCCAGCTCGATCAGATCACGGAGCGTGCATCCAGAACGCTCCGACTCGCGCTTGGCCTCCTCGAACAGAGGATCGGCGATCTCGACCGTGGTCTTCATGCCCATATCGTAGGATATGGGCACCCATATCACAAGTACGCCGGGTCGCGGTACTCGCCGAGCTCGGAGCGGAACAGGTCGCAGATCTCGCCGAGCGTCGCCTTCGCCTTCACGGCGTCGAAGATCGGCGGCATCACGTTCTGCCGGTCGTCCTCGAGCGCCGCCTTCACGGCGGCGAGCGCGCGCTCGACCTTGCCCGCGTCGCGCCCGGTGCGGAACGCCTTGCAGCGGCCGATCTGGCTCGACTCGACCTCGTGATCGATCTTGAGCGTCGGGATGTGATCGCCCTCCTCGGGCGACGCGTACTTGTTGACGCCGACGATCGAGCGCCGGCCGCTGTCGACCTCGCGCTGGAACTCGAACGCGGCGCGCGCGATCTCGCGCTGCGGGTAGCCTTCCTCGACCGCCTTCACGATGCCGCCCATCGCGTCGATCTTCTGGATGTACTCCCACGCCGCGGCCTCGACCTGATCGGTCAACGTCTCGACGAAGTAGCTGCCGGCGAGCGGATCGACGACGCTGGCGACGCCGGTCTCCTCGTAGATGACCTGCTGCGTGCGCAGCGCGAGCTGCGCGGCCTCCTCGGTCGGCAGCGCGTACGTCTCGTCGTAGCTGTTGGTGTGCA
>JBLMXA010000038.1:0-6892 GCA_050257515.1 Acidobacteriota bacterium
GCCGGCGCAGCGACAGCACGACATCGACGTGCTTGCGGTCGGCGGCGATCGCCACCTCCGACACGTTGCCGATGCGCACGCCGCGATACTTGACCGGCGCGCCGAGGTCGAGGCCTTGCACCGACTCGTCGAAGTAGCTGTGGTACTCGTCGGTGTCGGAGCTCAGCGAGTGCAGGCCGAGCGCGAGCCCGGTGGCGATCACCATCGCGGCGGTCACGAGCGCGAGCAGGCCGAGCTTGAAGTGGGTCATGCCGCCTCTGCTTTCCGCGTGAAGAAGTGCTGGACGTGCCGATCGGCGCTCGCGCTCAGCTCGGCCGGCGTGCCTGCGGCGAGGATGCTGCGCGACTCGCGGTCGAGCAGGATGCAACGATCGACGATCGCGTGGATGCTGCCGAGCTCGTGGGTGACGACGACGACCGTGAGGCCGAGCGCGCGCGCGAGCGTCGCGATCAGCTGGTCGATCTCCGCCGACGTGATCGGATCGAGGCCCGACGAAGGCTCGTCGAGGAACACGAGGCCCGGCTCGAGCGCGAGCGCGCGCGCGATCGCGGCGCGCTTGCGCATGCCGCCCGACAGCTCCGATGGCATCAGGTGCTCGGCCGCCTCGAGCCCGACCAGGCGCAGCTTCGCACGCACGAGCGCCGCGATCGCGTCCTTCGGCAGGTCGGTCCACCGCGCGAGCGGCAGCGCGAGGTTGTCGCCGAGCGTCATCGAGCTGAACAGCGCGCCCTGCTGGAACGCGACGCCGAAGCCGGGCCGGCCGCCGGGGCCGACGGCGCCGGCGATCGCGAACGAGCCGGCGAGCGGCGGCTCGAGGCCGACGAGCACGCGGAGCAGCGTCGACTTGCCGCACGCGCTCCGCCCGAGGATGCCGAAGATCTCGCCGGCGTGGACCTCGAAGCTCGCGTGCTCGACGAGCACGGCATCGCGGCTCCAGCCGATCGACAGGTCGCGGGCGGTGATGACGTGCTCGCTCATACGCCGAGCCTCCGGAACAGCATCGTGAACAGCGTGTCGATCACGACGATCGCGAACAGGCAGTGGACGACGGTCGCGGTCGTGCTGCGGCCGACCGCCGCGGCGGCCCCACGCGTCTGCAGGCCCTGGCGGCAGCCGATCAGCGCGATCGCGAGCCCGAACGCGAGGCTCTTGACCAGGCCGGTCCACACGTCGGCGGACACGACGATCGTGCGCAGCTCGGACAGGTAGCCGTCCGGCGTGATGTCGAGGCTCCTCGCGGCCACCGTCGCGCCGCCGAACACGCCGACGACGTCACCGACGAGCGTGAGCAGGGGCGCCACGATCGCGAGCGCGAGCACGCGCGGCAGCACGAGGTAGGGCAGGGGCTGAAACCCCATCGTGCGCAGCGCGTCGATCTCCTCCGACACGCGCATCGTGCCGAGCTCGGCCGCGAAGGCGGCGCCCGAGCGGCCAGCGACGATGATCGCGGTCATCAGCGGGCCGAGCTCGCGCGTCATCGACACGCCGACGAGATCGGCGACGTAGACGTTCGCGCCGAAGATCCGCAGCTCCTCCGCGGACTGGAACGCGATCACGAACCCGACGAGGAAGTTCAGCATCGTGACGATCGGCAGCCCGTCGGTTCCGGTCTGCGCGACGAGCGAGGGCAGCGAGCGCCAGCTGAGCGTCGCCGGCCGCCGCACGACCGCGCCGGCGGCGGCGAGCAGGTCCCCGGTGAACTCGACGAGCTTGCGGCCGCGCGCGAGCTGCCTCGCGCTCGCGGCGCCGAGCCGCGCGATCGGCGGCTCGCGCGCTTCCTCGTGCACCGGCTCGGCCGCGACGTCGCCGCCGTAGAGGTGGACGATCCGGCGCAGCCGCTCGCCGGCGCCGACGAGCTCCGAGCGCACGCCGCGCGCGACGAGCTCGGCTCGCACATCGACGAGCAGCGCCATGATCGCGCCGTCGACGACCGCGGCGTCGGCGAGATCGACATCGAGCCGCGGTCCGGGCTTCTCGCACGCGCGGCGCAGCTCGCGCCAGATCGCGGCGCCGTCGGCCATCCGCAGCTCGCCCGCGAGCTCGATGCGGCCGTTGCTGCGCGCGATACGCCAGGACACGGTGCGGGGAGCTGCAAGGACCGCACCCGGGGTGCACGCAGCGCCTGCACGGGCACGCCTGGGCCCCGCAGCACGTTCGCGGTGGCGTACGCCGCGCCGGCACGTGGGGTGGCACGCACCATGCTGTGATCTCGGATCGTCATGTGGAAAGGACTCACGATGTTCTCGCTCGCCGGCGCCGCGATCGCGGTGGTGCCCACGAGCCCTCGCGAGACCGTCCTGCCGCTGACGCGCCACTCGCTCGGCGGCACGATCGACGTCGTGTCGTTCGGCGTCGCCGAGCTCGTCGTCGATGACCGGCCGATCTCGGCGCTGCAGGTGCGCGCGACGTTCGCGAACCGCACCGACACGATGCCGTGGACGGTCGAGCTGGCGTCGTCGCAGCTCGAGCTGCGCGGCTCGAGCGACGCGCACCCGATCCTCATCAACTCCGATCTGCGGAACCTCCCGATCGGGATCATCGGCCGCGGCGAGCGCCGCGTCGCTGACCTCTACTTCGCGCTGCCGGCGGGGTCCGTGCCCGACACGTTCGCGGTCATGTACCGCGTGAACACGGCCGATCACCGGTTTCTCGGCAAGGCCGAGCTCGCACGCGCGACGCGGACCGCGGAACCGGCCGAGAGGTTGCCCGCACCCGGCTGGGGATCCACCTGGTGGGCGAATCCCGAGCACGCGTGGCCGACGTACGAGCACCGCAATGGAAAACTAACGCCGCGCGCACCGAAGCAGATCGCGGTGCTACGCGCGCCGCATGGTTTCTACGAGGAGCAGCCCGCCACCGACGAGGAATGGCCTCGCACCGACGAGTGCAACGACTGGTAGCGACGTGAAACTTGCGTCTCGACAACAGCACGGCAAAGCGCAGACAATGCATTTGCCAAGTGCGATCGCGCGACTCACTTTTGTCGAGGCCATGAATCAGGTCAGTAGTGCTCTTCTCGTCGCAGTCGCTGCTGTCGGCTGCGCTAACACCTCGGGGAACACGTCGCAGCAGTGTTCAGCGCTCACGATGACGAAGGCGCTCCCAGCCTCGGCGTTCGCCGGCGGCTCGGTATTCACCATCGTGATGGAGAACAAGAGCCGAGGAGACATCTTCGGCAACAAGTCGGCGCCATACATCAACTCGCTTGCACAGACCTACGCCGTCGCGAACGGCTACCACGACTCGTTCGTCCATCCGAGCGAGCCGAACTACATCTGGATGGCGGCCGGCGAGAACTTCGGCATTCTCGACGACAACGATCCGGCGAGTCACCACATCGACTCGACGTCGCACATCGCCGACCAGCTCGAGCTCGCCGATCTGAGCTGGAAGAGCTACCAGGAAGGCATGGGCGAGCCGTGCGGGCTGGTCTCGCACGATCGCTACGCCGCGAAGCACAACCCGTTCGTCTACTTCGACGACGTCAACGGGTGGGATGGCAAGCAGTTCAACCCGTCACCGCGGTGCACCGAACACGTCGTCGACTACTCGCAGCTCGATGCCGACATCGCGGCGAACGCGTTGCCGAAGTACGCGTTCATCACGCCGAACCTCGACAACGACATGCACGACGGCTCGATCGCGCAGGGTGATACCTGGCTGGCGAACGAGATGCCGAAGATCATGGCGACCGACGCGTTCAAGAACGGCGGCGTGATCTTCCTGCTGTGGGACGAAGGCTCCGGCTCGCTCGGACCCGGCGACGACCCGCCGTTCCTCGTGATCTCGCCGAACGCCAAGCCCGGCTACAAGTCCACCGTCAACTACGACACGAGCTCGTACCTCAAGACGGTCGAGGCGATCCTCGGCGTCGACCCGGTGCCGTGCGCGAAGGACCCGGCGAAGGTCACGTCGATGGATGACCTGTTCAGCGTGTCGATGTCTCCGACGGCGCAGCCGTAGCGCGGTCGCGCTCGGCGCTGCGGCGCCGGTGCTCGCGTCCGATCAGCAAGACGGACGCGAGCCACGCGAGCGCCAGGCCGACGTTGATCGTGGCGAAGGTCGCGGTCGACCAGCCGAGCCGGGTGCCCGTGAACACGACGATCGTCGACATGATCGCGCCGACCCGGACGGCGATCGTGTCGACGGCCGTCTTGCCGACGAACTTCTCCGTGCGGTTCGCGACGAGGAACAGCGCGTGGCGGGTGGTGTCCTGCAGCGAGTACTGCAGCGAGTTCTCGCCGATCTTGACCAGCCGCATGACGGCGATCACCGGCAGGAACACCGCGCCGCCGTACGCCACGAGCGCGAACACCGGCATCACGAACAGCGCGCGCCGCACGCCGACGTGCTTGAGCACGCGCGACACGATGAACAGCTGCAGCGCGACGCCGATCGCGTTGTACCAGGCGTAGTAGTTGGCCTTGAACGCCCCGATGTAGCGCTGCGCGTCGGAGGAGTCCTTCGCCGCGGCGAGCAGCGTGCGGTCGAGCAAATACTCGCCCGAGCTGTTGACCCAGTTGAGCAGCACGACGAGCACCGCGATCCACACGAGGTAGCGGTCGTGCGCCAGCAGGTGCCACGGGCTCTCCTTCGCGAGCGGCTCCTCGACCTTGACCGCCTTCGCGACCTCGAGCGCGTGGCTCGACCGGCGCTCGATCCACGCGATCAGCGCGACGACCGCGAGCAGGATGAACACCGCGGTGGCCATCAGCACGTGCGGCCCGTACGGCACGAGCCGGCTCGCGAAGATCCCGCCGACGACGGCGCCGACCGAGCTGCCGCCGCCGATGATCGGGAACAGCCGCTTGCCCTGCTCCTCGCTGTAGATGTCGGCAGCGAGCGCCCAGAACTGCGCGACGGCCGTGTAACTGAACACGCCGACCCACAGGAAGAACGCCAGGCCGATCGGCACCTGCGCGCGCGCGAGCATCGCGAACAGCGCGAGGTTCGAGATGAAGAACAGGAACACGATCGACAGCAGCTTCGCGCGGCCCACCCGCCGCGCGAGCTCGCCGTAGACGTGGACCACGCCGACCATCAGCACGGCCTGGCCGGCGCGCGCGTACAGCTTCACCTCGGCGCCGCCCTGCAGCAGGATCAACGGCTCGCGGACCGTCTTGAGCAGGTAGTACGCGGTCAGCAGGCAGAACGCCGACAGCGTCATCAGCCCGACGGTCGCCGCTTCCTCGGGGTGGACCTTCGTGAACGGACGGAGCAGCCTCGCTCCGGCACGCTGCAGGACGTGACTCGCCATCACGTCCGATCAAAGCAAGCAGCGTGCGCGAACCACCGTGCGCGATCGCGCAAACGCTGCGGCGAGCGTCACTCGTCGTCGAGAGTCTGCAGGAACGCGAGCAGGTCCGACAGGTCCTGCGCCGACAGCCCGAGATGGCCGATCGACGGCGCGACATTCGCGGCGACCTCCGGCGCGGCCCACGGTCCGTTGTTCGGCGAGCCGACGTCGCGCGTGTTGAGGAAGTCGAGCAGGTAGGGGATGTTCTCGAAGTAGCCGTTGTGGCCGTACGGCGCCGTGTGGCCGATGTCGCGCAGCGTGGGCACGCGGAACTTACCGTCCTGCGCCGGATCGCCGACGGTCGTCATCAAGCCGTGGTCGACGAAGCTCGGATCGTCGTAGCGCGTGTTCGCGTAGCGCGGGATGCCGAGGTTCGCGTACGAAAAGTCGGTGAACAGCGGAGGTGGGTGGCAGCTCGCGCAATTGCCGCGCGCGGGATCCTGGAAGATCGCGAGGCCGCGGGCCTCGGCATCGCTGAGCGTCGCGGTGCCCGCGAGGTAGCGATCGTACTTCGACGAGAACGGCGCGAATTCCGGCGTGCGCTCGTACGCGGCGATCGCGTCGGTGAGAGCGCCGAACGCGCGATCGGCGTCGTCGAGCGCATCGGCGCCGTACACGGTGCGGAGCTCCGACGCGTAGCTCGCGGCCTGCAGCGCGGCGAGCACGCGCGCCTTGTCGGCGTTCGCCATCTCGAGCGGATTCATCAGCGGGCCCGCGGCCTGCTCCTCGAGCGTGTTCGCGCGGCCGTCCCAGAACAGGCCGCCGACGAAGCGCTGCGCGGTGTCGTCGTAGTGCAGCGGCGGGATGTAGCTCGCGTACAGCGCCGTCGGCGTGTTGCGGGCGCCGAAGTGCCCGGCGATGCCCATCGACGTCGTGAAGTCGCTCTCGGGATCGCGGAACGCGAACTTCGGCGAGTGACAGTCGGCGCACGCCTGGCCGGCCGGCGAGGACAGCGTGGTGTCGGCGAACGCGAGCGCGCCGACCTGGGCGGCGGTCGGTGGTCCCGCCGAGGACGGCGCGCTGTTCGAGCACGCCGCCGCGAGCAGCACAGGTGCGAGGCGCATCGTGCGCTAGATGTAAGACCTCGCGCGGCGCTCGCAATCGAGGAGAAGCACGAGACCGCGTCTCGGCGGCGAGCACACTGGCGTGTGACTGCTCTGGTGCCGCCGAGACGCAAGACGCGGCGCGCGTCGTGATCTCGCGATCTCCAGCACTGCAGGCGGCGTTCCAGCGCAGCCGCGCGTGCGAGCGGCTGCGGCGCGCACGCAGCGCGCCGGCGCGGCGCGGTCGTGCAAGCGATTCGCGAACCGCGCGGGAGGTGCGGCATGCGAGAGGGCACGCGCGATGCTTCCCGAGGACGTGCACCCAGCAAGGAGATCCCCCATGGTCCAGGCAAACGGAACCGTCGCCGGCGAGCCCGCGAAGCTGATCGAGCAGCAGTTCGAGGCGATCAAGGCGAACCTCAAGAAGTGGATCGATCGGATCGCGATCAAGCCGTCGGGCGAGCCGTCGCGCGTGCGCCAGCTCGCGGGCAAGACCCGCGCGGCGATCAAGGCGCACCCGATCGCGGCGGTCGCCGTCGCGCTCGCCAGCGGC
>JBLMXA010000039.1:0-10469 GCA_050257515.1 Acidobacteriota bacterium
GAGCGAGAACCGGCCGCACACCTCGAGATGCCCGCGCCGCGACGCTCGCAGCCCGCGATGATGGGCGAGTCGTGCTCTATACTCGTTTCACGCATGCCGAACCCGACGCTGCTCGAGCGCCACCCGCTGCTGGCACACCTGACGCCCGATCAGCTCGCGCGCGTGTCGAGTGCCGGCGAGGTCGAGAGCTACAACCCCGGCGAGGACGTCGTGCGCGAGGGCAGCCTCGGCGACGCGCTGTTCCTCATCCTCTCGGGTCAGGTCGCGGTCCACCGCGGCCCGCAGACGTTCGCGACGCTCGCCGGCGGCGAGTTCTTCGGCGAGATGTCCCTCGTCGAGCCCGCGCCGCGCTCGGCGACCGTCACGTCGATGTCGGCGACGTTCCTGTTCCGGCTGCCCCACGACGCGCTGCGCACGCTGATCGCCGACGACGCCGGCGCAGCCAATCTACTGCTCGTCCAGATCGTCAAGACGCTCTCCGACCGCCTGCGCCGCGCGAACACGATGCTGTCGAGCGTCGACATGCTCGCGGACTGGCTGGCGGGCTCGATGGTCTGACCCCAGACCCCGGAGAATAGGGAATAGGCAACAGCGAACCGAGAAGTCTGAAGTTCCGGAACTTCGAACTTCTCGGTTCTCTGTTGCCTATTCCCTATTCCCCCATGATGCCGTCGCGATCCGGTAGACCCAGCTTCGCGTTACAGGCAGCGATCTTCTTCTTCGCGGTCGCGCGCTCCTGCTTGTCCTGCGTCTGCTTGAGCAGGCCGATGTAGAGGTCCTTGGCGCGGCCGTACTCGCCCTGGCGGAACAGCGCGTCGGCGGCGAGGTAGCGCGCCGGCGTGCGCTGCGTGCCGGGCATCATCGCCGCCTTCTGCGCGAGCGCGAGCGCCGCGGCGGTGTCGTTGGTCTGGAACGCCGCCCAGGCCTGCTTGTACACGGCAAAGCCGGTGAACTGGTACTTCTTGTCCTTCTCGAGCTTCTGCCAGACCACGCGCGCGCTGTCCCAGTCGCCCGACTTCTCGAGATCCATCGCGTCCTTCGCGAGGTCCTTCACGTTGGTGCTGGTCGCGGTCGCGACGGGCTGGTGCTTGCCCGTCTTGTCGGTGGTCTTCGGACGCGTCGGCGTCGGCGTCGGCGTCTTGTGGGTCTCGGTGTCGCTGCCGGTGGCCTCGGTCGTGTCGGCCTGACCGCTGCCGCTCGGCGTGGCGCTGCCGCCCTCGGGCGCCTTCTCCGGTGTCTTGGTGTCGTTGCTGCCCGGCTGCAGCCGCTGCGAGCCGACGTTGGCCGCCGGCACCTGCGGGCGCTCGTTGCTCGAGATCAGGAAGAAGTACGCGAGCGCGCCGCCGCCGCCGAGCAGGATCAACACGAGCATGATCCAGCCGAACACGGCCATGCCGCTGCGCTTCTGCGGCGCCGGCAGCACCTCGGCCGTGGGCAATGACTGCACCGACGGCGCGCGCGCGGTGACCGCGGGCGACTGCGCGCGCGGGAAGTGATTGGGCGAGCTGGCGCGCGGCATCGAGCCGCTCGACGCCGGCGTCTGGATGATCGGCTCGCTCGCGCGCACGGTGCCGGCCATCGCGACCGGCCCCGACTGCGGCATCTGCCGCGAGATCCCCGAGCGGGTCTCCCAGATCTCGTTCGACGTCGCGGCGCGGCCCGCGGTGCTCGCCGCGCGCACCATGCCGTCGTCGAGGTTGCGCATCGACAGGCCCGGGTTGAGCGTCGCGACGACGTTCGCGTCGGTCGTCATGCCCAGGATCTGCGCGACGGCCACACCGCGCCCCGACAGGCACTTGTTGAGCTCGTACTCGAGCGCCTCCATCGTCTGCGGGCGCACGTCGGGATCGCGGCTCATCGACTGCTGGACGAGATCGCTGACCTGCTGCGGCAGCTCGGGCCGGATCTGGATCGGAGGCGGAGGATCCTGCGTCGCCTTCTTCGTCAGGATCTCCATGAAGTTGTCGCCGGAGTACGGCGGCACGCCGGTGACCATCTCGTACATGATCGCGCCGAGCGAGTAGATGTCGGTGCGCGCATCGGCGGCGCGGCCGGCGGCCTGCTCGGGCGCCATGTACTCGGGCGTGCCCATCGCCATGCCGGGGCTCGTCAGCCGGCGCTCGCGCGCGGCCTCGGCCTCGGTCGTCTTCGCGATACCGAAATCGAGCACCTTGACGACGTCGGCCTCGCCGCCGCGCGTGATCAGGTAGATGTTCTCGGGCTTGAGATCGCGGTGGATGATGCCTTCGCGGTGCGCCGCGGCGAGCGCGCGCGAGATCTGACCGCCGATCCTGAGCGCGCGCGCGACATCGATCGCGCCTTCGCGCTCGATCACCGAGCCGAGCTCGACGCCCTCGAGGTACTCCATGACGAAGTACACGCTGCCGTCCGCGGTCGAGCCGGAGTCGGTGACGTCGACGATGTTCGGGTGACCGATTTTCGACGCGGCGCGCGCCTCGCGGCGGAACCGCTCGACCAGATCGGGCATGCGCGAGTAGCTCGGATGCAAGACCTTGAGCGCGACGCGCTTGCCGATCTCGACGTGCTCGGCGAGGTAGACCTTGCCCATGCCGCCCTCGCCGATCAGCTCGACGATGCGGTAGCGGCCGTCGATCTCGCTGCCGACGTCGAGCTCGGGGCTCGGCTCCTCCTGCGACTTGAGCGCGAGCGTGCCGCTCGAATCGTGGTGCTTGGAACCGGGCGCCGGCGACGCGGCGCGGCCGGCGCGGCGATCGTTCTCCTTGCGGCGATCCTCGCCCTGCACGCCCTTGTCGGCCGCGCGGCGGCCGACCGAGCCCGGCGTGCGCACCGGCGTGCCGCTCGAGTCCTTCGCGAGCTCGCTGATCGAGACCTTGTCGGACTTCTCGATCAGCTGGCGCAGCTCGTCGGTGGGCGGCAGCGTCAGCGCGCGCGTGCGGATCTTCGACACCATCTCGGCGCGCTCGCCGCGCTCGCGCACGATGTCCTCGGCGAACAGCTCCTGGAGGAACCCCGCCATCCGCGTGCCGTCGGTGGTCGGCGCGTTGTTCGCGAGCCACGTCTGCAGCGCCATGCGCATCTCGTCGCAATCGGCGTAGCGATCGGCCTTCTCGGCCGCGAGCGCCTTGACGCAGATCTCGTCGAGATCCGTCGGCACGCGCGGCGCGCGCTTGCTCGGCCGCATCGGCTCGGGGTTCTTCGCGCGCGCGAGCAGGTCCTGCGGCTGATCCTTGCCCGGCGGGAACAGCTGGCGGCCGGTGAGCAGCTCCCACAGCACGATGCCGGTCGCGTACATGTCACTGCGGCCGTCGAGCTTCTCGCCGCGCGCCTGTTCGGGGCTCATGTACGCGACCTTGCCGTAGATGATGCCGGGCGCGGTCTTCTCGAGCTTGAGCGTCGACGATGCGAGGCCGAAGTCGGTGAGCTTCACTTCGCCGGTGTAGGAGACGAGAATATTCGGAGGAGAGATGTCGCGATGGACAAGGTTTAGATCCGGGAAAGAGTGTGCATACGCGAGCCCGCGGCACAGCTCCTTCACGATGTAGACCGCGACATCGATCGGGAACGCGACCTGCTTCTTCGCGCAGCGATTCCACACCGCGCGTAAATCTCTGCCCTCGACGAAATCCATCGCGAGGAACATCTCGCCGCCAACGACGCCGGCGTCGAACACCGGAATCAGGTTGCCGTGCGAGAGCTTGATGACGACCTTCGCCTCGTCGCGAAAGCGAGCGACGTACTCCGCATCGGCAAGATGTGGAAGCACGGTCTTGATGACCATCAACCGCTCGAGCCCGCGATCGCCGGCGACCGCGAGGTAGAGCGCGCCCATGCCACCCTGAGCGAGTGGCGCCAGCAAGTGGTACTTGCCGAATTTCCTGGGGTAATGCTCCCAGTCTCCCTCGCGGCTGGCCACGCTCTGAAGACGCTACCACGGTGGCGCTTACGTCACCAATTCAGGAAGTACTTCGAGTGACGTTGAACGTCGAATCGGGAGCACATAGGATGTCGATCCCGCCGGCTGTGCTGCGGGGTGAGGGAAACTCCGACATGCCCGGTGAGCAGGTCTTGGTCATCGACGACAGCCCCACGATCACGAAGGTCGTGCAGCTGGTGCTGACCAAAGCTGGCTACCGCGTCGCGACGGCAGCCGACGGAGAACAAGGGCTTGCAGCCGTCCGGGCCCAGCGGCCCGACCTGATCCTGCTCGACTTCGTGATGCCGCGGATGAACGGCTACCAGTTCTGCCGAGAGCTGACCGCCGATGCCAAGCTCCGGGACATCCCGGTCATCCTGATGAGCGCCAAGGGCGACCAGGTCGGCGAGCGGTTCGTCAAGGTGATGGGGATCGTCGATTACATCACCAAGCCGTTCTCGCCCGAGGCGATCACCGCGGTGGTCCAGCACACGATCGGCAAGTACGGCGGACCGAGCGTGGAAGAGGAGAACCCGTCGCTCGTCACCGGTGAAGATCTCGCGGCGACCGACGATGCCGATCGCGCGCACGCGCGCGGCGCGGCGCTCGAGTCGCTGCGCGGCCAGCTGTCCGACGTCGTCAGCGCGCGGGTCGCTGCCCTGTTCGCCCTCGCCGAAGCGGCGAGGGACGAGCGCGACGCGCAGGTAACGATCTTGAAACCTGGGGATGCCGCGGCGATCTCCGACGCGGTCAAGAACGCGCTCGACGACAACGCGCTCACCCGCATGCTCGGATCGATCGATCTGGGGCTGTTCGCGGAAGGTCTGCCGGGACTGCGCGGCGACCTGCGCGTCGTGCCGCTCGCCGAGGTGCTGCAGCTGCTCGACGTCCAGGAGCAGTCCGGCGTGCTCACGGTCGAGCGCTCCGAGGCGCGCGTCGACATCTACTTCCGGCGCGGGCGCGTCGATCAGGCGATCGCGACCGGCGTGCCCGACGAGTTCCTGCTCGGCCGCTTCGTCATCGACAGCGAGCTGATGTCGCGCGGCGACTTCGAGCAGTTCCTCGAGTCGCGCGCGAACACGACGGGCGCGAAGCTGCTCGGCCAGGCGCTCGTCAAGCTCGGCCACGTCAGCGAGGTCGATCTCAAGTCGTGCCTGACGCGCCAGTCGAGCGAGCTGATCTACGAGATCCTGCGCTGGCGCCACGGCCGCTTCCGGTTCAGCGCCGGCCTCGAGCTGCCGCCGCCGGTGATCGATGCCGCGCTCGGCCTCGACGTCGAGGCCGTGCTGATGGAGGGCTACCGCCGCGTCGACGAGTGGCACCTGATCGAGCGCGCGATCGACAACTTCGACGTCGTGTTCCTGCGCAACGAGGACTCGGTCGCGCAGATGGGCCGCGGCCGGCTCACCCGCGAGGAGCTCGCCGTGCTCGAGCTCGTCAACGGCAAGAACACGGTCAAGGACATCATCCGCAAGTCGCGGATGGGCAGCTTCGAGGTCAGCAAGATGCTCTACCGGCTGCTGAGCATCAAGCTCGTGCGCCGACGCGTGCTGCCCGTCGCGGTGTGAATCGATCGCGACGTCAGTCCGGATCGGTCAGCCGCAGGTAGCCGACGCGCAGCTCGCCGGCGTGATCGACGAGCGCGGCCCACAGGTCGAAGTACGCGTCGAACTCGACCGAGTCCTCGGCCGGCTTGAACTGCATGCTCATCCAGTAGCGGAAGCTGGCGTCGGTCAGCTCGGCGGGCACGTCGCGATCGTGCTTGCGAAGCTCGCCGACGCGGATCGCCGAGTTGCCGTCGAGCTCGCACTCGGTCGGGTGCAGGGGGTCGTCGACGTCCCACGCCTCGTGCATCTCGGCGACGCGATCCTCGATCAGCGCGCGCAGCCGCTCCGGCGGCGTCACCTCGCGCAGCCACGGCGCGAGCAACGCGCACGCCGCCGCGTAGTCCTTGTCGATGATCGCGGCCGAGAACCTCTCGCCGAGCTCCCGGTAGCGCTGCTCCATCACCCCACGATACACGACGTCCTCCGCCCTCCCGGCACGAACCGCGCGCCAGAACCGCGCGACCTTGTCGCCCGGCCACAGGATGTGGGTGACGCGCGTCATACCGGATGCCGTCGCCGGCGCACCACGAAGCCGATCGTCACCAGCGCGAGCGCGATCGGGCCCGCCGGGTTGCCGCCCGCGGAGCAGCAGCCGCCGCCCTTGCCGGCGTCGACGAGCGTGCACGTCGCGGAGCAGGCGTCGCCGGTGGCGCCGTTCTGCGCGCCGTCGTCACACTGCTCGCCGGTATCGACGACGCCGTTGCCGCACGCCGGCGCGGGCGCGCCGACCGACACGAGGCAGACGTCGTCGACGGTCCAGCCCGAGAGCTCGAGCCCGGGATCGCTCTTCAGCTCGAATTCGATCGTCATGTTGCCGGCCGCCGCCTGCGCCGACACGTCGACGTCCTGGAACCGCCACTCCTTGTCGACGTGGTTGACCTCGTTGCTCGTCGGCATGCCGGCGCTCGCGTAGTTCGTCCACACCTTCGTGCCGTTCGCGTAGATCGTCGCGTGGTCGTACGCGCCGTCCTCGACGCCGAGCCAGCGGTAGTACTGCAGGTGGACCTGCGTCGCGCCGCCGAGATCGACCTGGCCCGACGTCGCCGATTGCGTCGTCGACGGCTTGTAGAGGCCGTCGTCGGCGCCCAGATCGATGCCGAGCACGCCGGTGCCGCCGTGCGCGGCGTTCGGATCGCCGGCGATGCCGAGCGGGGTCCCGACCGCCCACTCGTCGTTCGCGGCGGGCGTCGCGGTGTGCGTCCAGTCGGCGAAGCCGGACTCGAAGTCCCAGCACTTGATCGGCGTCACCTGGCCGACGAAGAACTGGTACTTCGGATCGGCCGGGTTGTCGGGATAGACGACCTGCGAGCCGTCGCTCAGCACGATCGTCAGCTTGTACTCGACGACGGTGCCGTCGGGCTGCGCCGGGATCTGGACCGACCACGTGTCGCCTGCGGCGGTGAGCGGCAGCGCGCCGCCGGTCGCGCCGCGCGGGTTCCAGTCGATCTTCGCGGACGCGACGCTCGGCAAGTTCGGACACGCCGTCGCGCCGCTCGGCGGCGTCGCGGTGAACGAGATCGTGAGGTTGTCGCGCACCGGCGGCGCGAGGCCGAGCTCGGCGGCCGGATCGGCGAGGCCGTGGCGGCCGAACGCGGCCTGCAGCTCGCACAGGTCCGGCGTGCCGTTCGCGAGGTTGCCGTCGTCGTCGTCGGCCGCGAGGGCCTCGGCGTACGACGACGGGATGTCGGCCGCGCGCTGGACGATGTTGTAATAGATCTTGAGGAACTGCGCGTAGCCGGCCGCGGTGCCGAGCTTGTTCTGCAGCGCGACGCGCGTGTCCCACAGCGCCTCGCCGATGATCTCGCCCTCGTCGTGGGGCTCGCCGTCGGCGTCCTTCGGCCACACCTTCGGCGTCGCCGGCGCGACGTCGCGCAGCGGCTTGTCGTTGAAGAAGAAGCCGCGGCCGAGGCCGTGATCACCGGTGATCGCGATCGCGAGCGTGTCGGCGAGGCCCTCCGACAGCGAGCCGTCGAACTGGCCCTGCCCCGGGATGATCGACTGGTAGTGCACCGAGTGGCCGGTCTCGTGATAGACGACGTCGGCGATCCGGCCGGTGTTCTCGCACATCGCGTCCTTCTGGAAGAAGTGGATGTCGTCGCCGGTCGAGTACGCGTTGCACGTCATGTTCTCGTTGACGCTCACGCTCTCGACGTGGTTCAGCCACGGCAGGCTCGGGTTGAGGTTCGCGCGCACGAACGCCTTCACCGTGTTCTCGAACACGTAGCTGTCGAGCTGCGCGTCGGCCTGGTCGTTGGCGGACTGGTCCCACACGACGGTGCCGCCGTCGGCGAGCGACAGCGAGCCGGTGTCGAGCGCGCCGGCGACGTTCGTGATCGCCGCGTACGTGCCCGCGAGCCCGGGCGCGATCGTCGCGGTGCCGGCCGCCGCCCATGCGAGGCTACCGTCGACGCCGGCGGTGACCGGGCTACCGTTCACCTGGTGCGTCGCGTACGGCGCGGGCCGGTCGCTGTACGTGCTCGTCGGGTAGCGGTCGGGCACGTGGAACAGCACGAAGCCGCTCGAGAACGCGAGCGTCGAGCGCCGCGCGACGGGCGTGCCGTCGATCGCGTCGACCCACACGTCCCAGCGGCCGGCGCCCTGCACCGCCTCGACCGACACGGTCTCGACGACGCGGTAGGCGATGCGCGGCGCCGCGGCGCCCGCGCGCGGCCGCACGATCGGCAGCACGACGCGATCGCCGTGCGCGCGCACGCGCGTGGTGACGCTGGCCGCCGCGAGCCAGCCGGTGGCGGCGGCGGCGAGCTGCGGGCGCGCGAGCGTGGCGGCCGGCATCCGCACCTGGACGTCCGGCATCGCGGTCGAGCTCGCGAGCATCAGGTGATCGTGCGAGAACAGCAGGCCGACGCCGGCGCCGACGACGCGCAGCCCGCTCGCGCGCTGCTCGAACGCGACCGTGCGCAGCGTGCCGCTCGGATCGGTCTGGTTCGCGACGACGACGAAGTCGGAGGCCTGCGCGCCGGGCGCGAGCAGATCGAGGTGATCGGCGAGGAACTGCCGCGCGAACGCCTCCGCGGCGGCCGGATCGGCGGACGTGCCCGGCGCCGCGATGCTCGGACCCCACGCGCGCAGCGGCACGTCGGTGTCGCGATCCCACTGCGCCTGCCAGCCGGGCAGCCGCGCGAGCGCGGTCCGCGCGGCGACGCTCGCCGGCGCATGCCACGCGACGTCGCGGTGCGCGCGCGCAGCGCCGCCGGCGGCGACGACGGCGCGGTCGGCGCCCTTGTGGGGCGCGAACGCGCCGGCCGGGTGGCCGAGACCGGCCGCCAGGGCCGAGGCGAGGACGAGGGGGGGCAGCCGCATGGACCGCATCAAACCCGCGCCCGGCCTCGCGAACAACGCGCGCGACATGACATCGGCCATCTGCGGTGCGATCGCAGGTCGATACCCCGGCACCTCAGCGAAACGCCTGGCGTGCCGCAGCGATGTCGCGGTGGATCTGGGCGACGAGCTCGTCGACGGAGTCGAAGCGCGCCTCGTCGCGTAACCTCGCGAAGAACGTGGTTCGCACGCGCTGGTCGTAGAGATCGCCGTCGAAGTCGAGCACGTGGACCTCGAGGACGAGCGCGCCCTGGTCGACGAACGTCGGGTTCGTGCCGAGGCTGGCCACCGCCGGCAGCGGCGCCGCACTGCCCACGCCGAGCGTCACCGCGTAGATGCCGGCGCGCACCGGCAGGTCGGAGTCGGGCTGGATGTTCGCGGTCGGGATGCCGATCGCGCGGCCGCGCTTCGCACCGTGGACGACGACGCCGTCGACGTCCCACCGGCGGCCGAGCAGGCGCTCGGCGGCGGCGAGCTCGCCGGCGCGCAGGTGCGCGCGGACGTGGGTCGACGACGCGACCTCGCCGTCGACCTCGACCGGCGCGATCACGTCGCACGCGACGCCGGCGCGCGCGGCGTGCGCGCGCAGGCTGTCGGTCGTGCCGGCGCGCGCCTTGCCGTAGCGGAAGTCGTAACCGACGACGATCGCGCGCGCGTGCAGGCCGCCGAGCACGACGCTGTCGACGAACTCGTCGGGCGTCAGCGACGCGAGCTCGCGCGTGAACGGCTCGACGACGACCGCATCGGCGCCGGCCTCGCCGAGCAGCTCGATCCGGCGCGCCATCGACGTCAGCTGCTCGGCGACGCGATCGGGTGCGACGAGCGCGGTCGGGTGCGGATCGAACGTCAGCACCACCGCCGGGCTGCCGAGCTCGCGCGCGCGCCGGATCAGCGCGCGGTGGCCGGCGTGCACGCCGTCGAAGTTGCCGATCGCGACCGCGGCAGCGGTCCACGCCGGCGCGTGCTGGTGGCCGCGGATGACCTGCACGCCGGGACCTTAGCGCGAAGCGGCGACGAGCGGCCAGGCGGGGGCGACGAGCAGCACGAACGCCGCGAGCGCGCCGACGCACGCCTGGCCGACGGGATGGCGGACGAGCGCGGCGAGCCGGGCGACCGCGACACCGCACGCGAGCGAGCTCGCGATCGGCAGCGCGGGAGCGACGCTGCCGGTGCGCACCGCGACCGCGGCCGCGCCGAGCGTGATCGCGAGCACGGCGGCGGCGCCGAACCGGCTGCCGGCGATGCACGTCGCGGTCCCGGCGACCGCGGCGACGATCGCGAGCGGACCGAGCGCGTCGCCCGCCCGCGCGGCGACGTCGGCGAGCGGCGCGGCGGTGCCGGCGCCGGCCCACGCGCGCCACAGCTCGCCGAGCAGGCCGGCGGTGGCCAGCGCCGCGATCACGGCGAGCGCGCTCGCGAGCACGCCCGCGAGGGGCAGCGCGAGCGTCCAGCGCGGCCGCGGTGACGCGGGCCGCCGGCCGAACGCGACGCGCGCGCCGGCGACCGCGGCGAGCGCGACGTAGCTGGGATCGAGCACGCCCGCGACGAGCGCGGCGCCGAGCGCCGGCAGCGGCGACGTCGCCGGCGGGACGTCGCGGGCGAGCTCGGCGACCGCGAACATCGCCGCC
>JBLMXA010000040.1:0-4376 GCA_050257515.1 Acidobacteriota bacterium
CCGAGGGCATCGCGCTGTTCGACGACGCCGGCAACCCGGTCAGCGGCGAGGTCACCGAGCAGGTCGGTATCTACGACGCCGGCACCGAGCTCGACGAGGAGCTCGCGATCGGCCCGGACACCGGCCCGCAGCAGCCGGCGCCCGACACCGGCGCGGCGGATCCGGTCCACCAGGTGCGCGCCGCCGCGTACAGCGTGCCCGCGAGCGCCCACCTGCGCGTGACGCTGACGCCCGAGTGATACGATGGGAGGATGCGCGGAGCCCACGTCGCGATCCTGCTGTGTGCGTGCGGCGGCGGCGGCGGCAAGCCGGCCGATGCCCCGCCCGGCGGCGATGCGGCCGGCGACGCGCGCGCGAGCGATGCCGCGAGCGATGCCCCCGCGATCGATCCGTGCACGCAGCCCGGCGCGTTCGGCACGTGGCACGCGGTGTCGCTGACCAACGCCGCGCCGCACCCGTTCGCGATGGTGTGGACCGGCAGCGAGGTGTTCGCCGTCAACTGGGAGACGGACACGACGATCGACGCCTACGATCCGGCCGCGGACACGTGGCGCTCGGTGAACGTCGGCACGAACGGCCCGGCGAAGCGGTACAGCCCGTTCGTCGCGTGGGCGAACGGCAAGCTGTTCGTGTGGGGCGGCTACACGTCGTCGGGCGGCACGACGACGAACGTCTACGACGGCGCGGTGTTCGATCCCGGCACGTCGTCGTGGACGCCGGTCACGACGACCGGTGCGCCGCAGCTGCGCGGCGGCAGCGACAGCTCGACGCACGCGTACGCGACCGGCTCGCTCGTGCTGCTCGTCGACGACAGCCACTACGACACCGACATCGCCGCGGTCTACGACGTGTCGGCGAACCAGTGGGTCACGATCGAGCCGACCACCTCGGCGCCGATCCTCTACGGCTGCCAGTATCCGTCGTGGAACGGCAGCTCGCTCGCGTGCCAGTACGCGGGCGAGGTGTATCGCTACGACGCCTCGCCGTTCGCGTTCGCGACGCTGCCGGCCGCGCCGTCGAGCTCGGGCGGCGGCCACATCCTGACGGACGTCTACAGCGTGTGGACCGACAGCAAGCTGTTCACGTGGGGCGGCTCCGACACGCTGAACGCCGCGACCGTGTACGGCGCGTCGCTCTACGATCCGGGCGCGAGCAGCTGGACCGCCGCGACGGCCGCCGGCGCACCGAGCGCGCGGTTTCAGCCCGCGCGCGGCTACCTCGGCAACCGCGTCGTGATCTGGGGCGGCCAGGCCTACGACCCCGCGCACTCCGGACTGTGGCCGTCGGATCGCGGCGCCGCGTACGATCCGGCGACCGACACGTGGACGCCGGTGAGCTGCAACGGTGCGCCGCAGATCGAGTTTCCGCCGCACCTCGTCATTCCATCCGGACTGTTCGTGTTCAACGGGACTGCAGGCGCGATCTTGTCGCCGTGATCGGTTGATCCTTCCCGAAAGTCCGTCGTACGCCTGTGCCTCACGTTGGAAGGAGGGACAGCATGAGTGTTCGGTTCATGAGGACTGGGAAGATTGCGGGCAGCAAGTTCATGGAGGCGATCTCGTGGGGCAAGGAGGTCGCGGCGTACGTCGAGAAGAAGCACGGCACACCGAAGATCCACACGTGGGTCGAGAGTGTCGGCGAGATCAACACGATCCGCTGGACGATGGACTGCCCCGACTTCGCGACGATCGAGAAGGCGCAGCTGTCGCTGCTCGGTGACCAGGACTACTGGAAGATGATCGCGAAGGCGGTCAGCGCCGGCCTGTTCATCGACGGCCAGACGCACGACACGATCTACCGCGAGGTGTGATCGGCGAGCTCGCGCCACAGTGGCGCGAGCTTCGTGCTCGTGATCAACGAGAAGTGATCCGCGCCGGGCACGACGCGCAGCGGTGCGCACGTGCGAATCCGGCGCGCGATCACCTCGGCATCGGCAGGGCGGCACATCCAGTCGCTCGCGCCGGTGATCGCGCGCGTCGGCACCTCGATGCGCGCGAGCTGCGCGAGGTAGTCGACGCCGCGCAGGCTGGTCCACCGGCGGGCGCGCGCCCACCCGGTGAGCTGCTCGACGTACAGCGCGGCCTCGTCGGCCGTGCCGGCGCGCAGCGCGCGGATCGGCGCCTTGCCGAACGCCCGCGCGAGCGTGCGGTACGCGGTCATGAGCGCGCGCCGCGCGAACGTTTCGCCGAGCCACACCGACGTCGCCGCGAGCACGAGGTGCCGCGGCGGCGGGATCCGCGCGGTCGCGATCGCCGCGGTCGCCGCGAGCCCGCCGAGCGAGTGGCCGACGATCGCGAGCTGCGCCGGCGCGACGCCGCTCGCGCCGGCGGCGGCGGCCACGATCGCCGGGACGTCGAGCTCGACGAGATCGTCGAAGCTCCAGTCGCCTTCACCGGCGCGCGGCGGCACCGAGCCGCCGTGGCCGCGAAAGTCGGCGACGTTCACGTCGAGGCCCGACGCGGCCAGCGTGTGCGCGAAGCCGGCGTCCTTGCGCGCGCCGAAGTAGCGGCCGTCGGTCATCATCGCGTGCAGGCACACGACGACGCCGCGGCGCGCGCCGTCCGCGCGCACGCGATCGAGGTGCAGCGTGACGCCGTCGGCCGTGCGCGCCTCGAGCTCGTCGGCCACTAGAAGTAGTAGCGGACGCCGGCGCCGACGTTGAGCGCGACGCCGAAGCCCTTGTTCGTGCCGAAGTCGTACTCGGGCACGCCGGCGACCTCGATGAACGCGTCGAGCGGCACGTTCTTGAAGTCGAACAGCAGGCCGATCACGCCGCGGATGCCGAGCGCGAGGTGGCTCTTCACGGTGCCGCTGCCCGAGTAGTCGATCACGCGGAGGCCGGGGCCGAGATACACCGGCAGCACGAAGCTGTCCTTGTCCTGCAGGATCCACGGGTGGAACACGTAATCGGCATGCGCCTGGAGGCCGACGTTGATGAACGCCGAGCCGATCGCACCCTGCACCGCCTGGTCGTCCTTCAGGTAGAGCTTCGCGGTCACGCCGGTCGGCTCGCCGAGGATGATGCCGACGCCGAACGTGCCCTTCTCCGCGGGCCGGCCTTTCTCGGCGGGTTGTTCGTCGTCGGCGCGGGCCGGCGCGGCGAGCGCGGCGAGGAGGACGACCACGGCGAGAGCGCGCATGCCGCGAAGCTACTCGCGTGCGCGATCGGGTGCAAATTTCACTTACCGATCAAGATGATGCGGCGAGCCATTCGCCGCAAGTACGGCATGTACCGGACGAGAATACCACTACACTAGGCTGTCGATGCCCTCCGAGCCAGGCCCCGACGAGCTCCCTGAAGCCGCCACGGTGGTGGAGGGTCGCAAGCGCGTCGCGAGCTCGGGCACGATCAAGCTGCCGCCGACGCCGCCGGCCGGCACGGCGTCGGGGGCGTCGCTCGCGCGCAGCAGCGCGACGTCCGCCGTCAGCGACGCGGAGCGGTTCGCGAAGACGCTGCGCGATGCCGAGCTCGCGCGCACGCGCCGCGTGCTGCCGTTCGTGATCGGGCTCGCGGTGCTCGCGCTCGTCGCGGTCGAGCTCGTCGGCGGAGACCCGATCGCGTCCCGGGTGATGCAGGCCGCGTCGGTGATCGCGATCGTCGCGATCAGCTACCTCGCGTGGCTCGCGAGCGATGCGGCGCGGTTCACCGAGGGGCGCGTCGCGCTCGCCTACTCGGGCGCGGTGATCGCGGTCACCGCGGGCGTGTTCTACTGGGGCATCTTCTCGCCGGCCGCGGCGCTCGTCGGGCTCGCGATCTTCTTCGTCACGCTCGGCCGCAGCCAGCGCGTCGCGATCATGCTGTACGCGCTGTCCGCGGGCGTGCACGCCGCGCTCGCGGTCGCCGTGCTCGGCGGCTGGCTGCGCGATCACGGGCTCGTCGTGCCGGATCACCCCGACCTCCACGATCAGATCGTGCAGCAGCTGATGCTGCAGGCGATCTACCTGACGACGTACCTGACCGGCCGCGCGACGCGCGGGCAGCTCGACAAGGCGGTCGGCGATCACGACCAGGCCGTGCGCCAGCTCGCGCAGCGCGAGGCGCTGCTCGCCGAGGCGCGCCAGGATCTCGACAACGCGCTCAAGGCCGGCGGGCTCGGCCGCTACAGCGACCAGGTCGTCGGCAGCTACCGGCTCGGCGGCGTGCTCGGCCGCGGCGCGATGGGCGAGGTCTACGAGGCGGTGCACACGGAGACCGGCGATCCGGCCGCGGTCAAGCTGCTGAGCGCCGCCGCGATGGCGATGCCCGGCCAGCTGACGCGGTTCTATCGCGAGGCGGAGGCGGTCGCGAAGCTCGCGTCGGCGCACATCGTGCGGCTGCTCGAGGTCAGCGGCGCCAGCGACGCGATCCCGTACCTCGCGATGGAGCGGCTGGGCGG
>JBLMXA010000041.1:0-9611 GCA_050257515.1 Acidobacteriota bacterium
GAACGGCGTCGGCGTCAGCATCCGGCCCTCGCCGGCGGTGATGCCGTCGATCGCGATGAACTGCGGCTGGATGATGTGCTGGAGGTCCGCGATCTTCTCGTTGAGCTTGTGGTCGTGATCGATCAGGCGATGGCGGTCGTCCTGGATGCCGATGTAGTTCTTCAGCGAGAACGTCACGGTCGTCCACGGGTGCGCCTTGAACTTGGGGCAGTTGACGAAGAAGTCGGCGCGCGCGATCGGCTCGGGCGTGAAGATGTAGTCGCGCAGCCGGTTCGGATGGGACAGCGGGATCTCGACCTGCTGCTCCTCCTCGAAGTGGTACTTCTTGACGCCGATCTGCTTCAGCATCGCGTCCCAGCCCGACTCGCGGAACGCGACGCGCGATGGCACCGTGATCCCGCAGCGCTCGCCCGCGGCGAGCTCCTTCATCGACTCGCCGCCGACATCGCGCAGCGCGCGCAGCACGCCCTCGCCGAACTCCGGGCGCGTGAACGCGTACGGGAACAGCGGGCCCGCGGCGACGAGGTTCGGCTTGACGAGCGTGCGGCCGAACGGCCTCAGGCCCAGCTCCTCGAGGCCCTCGCGGATGATGCGCCGGATCTTCTCGGGGTCGTACTCGCGGCAACTGCGCAGGATGACCTTGGGCTTTGCCGGGATCTTCATGGATCCCAGCGTACCACTGTCACGCCTAGGGAACGGCGGTCGCCGGAACGTCAGCCGGGTTCATCGGTGCGGCAGATCCGGAGCCGGCCGCCGGTGCGCCGGTCTGCGTCGCCTCCGTCGCGCGAATCGCGTTCGTGAGCCAGCTTTCGACCTCCATGAGGTTCTCGTGGACGTAGTGCACTCCGTCCTCGTAGCGCTTCTCCTCGTCCTCGACGGTCTTCTCGAGCTCCGCGAGCTTGCCCTGGTTCGCGAGCATCGGCGCCTGCTTCTCGATGGTCTTGCCGAGGTTGCGCAGCTCGACCAGCTTGTCGCGGGCATCGACGAGCGCGCGCGTCGCCTCGTCCGAGCCCGGCAGGTTCTTCGGGACGCGGCCGCTCTGCGCGAGCACGTCGTGCAGGCGCGCCTCGAGGTTGTCGAGCTTCGGCGCGTAGTACTTCTCGATGTGGATCGCGTCCTCCTGCAGCTCGGGGAGGTCGTTGGCCTTCGAGCAGCCCGCCGAGGCGGCGAGCGCGAGGAGCGTGGCAAAGGCGAGGTGCTTCATGACGGCAACTCCGGTGATCGCATCCCGCGCCGGTCATTGCAAGGGATCGGCGTCGTCGCTCCAGGCGCTGCCGTGGGCCTCGATCTCGTCGAGATACCGCACGAGGTCGGCGTAGTAGGGGTGGTCGCCGAGCGTCGCCGAGTCGGCGACGATCAGCAAGAACCGCTTCGCGCGGGTGAGCGCGACGTTCATCCGGCGCGTGTTCGCGAGGAAACCGAGCTCGCCGGTGTCGTTGCTGCGCACGAGATCGACGATCACCGCCTCCTTCTCGCGCCCCTGAAAGCCGTCGACGGTGCCGACCTCGACGCCGGCCGCGCGCTCGGCCTTCAGCAGGTCGCGCAGCCGGCGCGCCTGCGCGGAGTACGCGGCGATCACCGCGAGGTCGGTCGGCGCGACCCCGCGCGACAGCAGCCGGCGTGCCTCCGCGGCGACGCGCTCGGCATTCCCGGAGTTGAACGTGCTCGGATCGAACGTGAACGCAGGCTGGTTGTTGAGCGAGCTGCCCGGATCGAAGTCGGTGCGCTCCTCGAGCCAGTCCTTGCCGGCGGTGTCGATCATCCAGATCGGCTGCGGGCGCGCCGGATCGTGCAGCACGCCGAGGTCCTCGAGCAGGTGGTGCGCGACGGCAGGCGAGGCGCGCAGCTTGCCCGCGTACATCGACCGCGACGGGAACGCCATGATCTTCTCGTGCATGCGGTGCTGCTGCTCGAGCATGACGGCGGCATCGCCGTGGGCCTCGACGAGGCGCTCGAACACCGTGGCGCCGAGCGTCGCCACGGCGCGCGGACCGCCGACGATCACCGGGCCGAGCTGGTGCGGATCGCCGGCGAGCACGCCGACCTTGCCGCGCGACAGCGCGATCAGCAGCAGCGGATCGGGCGCCTGCGTCGCCTCGTCGACGACGACGCAGTCGAACATCGTCTCGCCGAGCATCGGGTGGTCGCAGCCGACGCAGGTCGCGAGCACGACCTCGGCGCGATCGACGATCGCGCGCTCGGCGTTCGCGATCTCGCGCGCCGCGTCGCGGTCGAGCGAGCGCGCCTCCTGCCACAGCTCCTTGGCCTCGGCGCCGTAGCGCGCCATCGCGCTCTTGCGCAGCGTGCGGGCGCGGTCGCGCCACTCGCGCGCGAGGTCGTACGCGCCGTCGCGCTCGATCTGCGCGTCGATCGTCAGCGCCTGCAGGGCGGGCGACACGCGCGCGGGATGGCCGAGGCGAACGGCGCGCACGCCGCCTCTGCCGCGCTCGCGCGGCAACAATGCCCCGAGCCTCGTGCCGAGGTTGTCGACCGCGGTGTTCGACGGCGCCGCGCACAGCACGCGCTCGCCGCGCGCGACCCGCTGGCGCACGACCTCGACGAGCGTGCGCGTCTTGCCGGTGCCGGGCGGCCCCCAGATCAGCGCGAGATCGCCGGAGCGCAGCGCGCCGTCGACCGCGGCGAGCTGGCGCTCGTCGAGCCGCTCGTCGAGCGGCGTCCAGCTGGTCGCCGCGAGCGGCCGCGGCGCACGCGCGAGCGCGCACACCTCGCGGATGCGCGCGAGATCCGATGTCGCGAGCGCGGCCTTCGTGCGCGCGATCGCGACATCGCCGCGATCGAACGTCAGCTCGGGCGCCTCCGGATCGACCGCGTAGTCGCGATCGACCTCGTCGACCGCGCGGTCGAGCATCAGCCACAGCGTCTGCTCCTCGCGGCGCTCGTAGACGCCGCGGACCGCGCCGGGCTCGTCGGGGTGCTCGGCCCACAGCCGGATCGGCTCGCCGGGAGCGAGCCTGAGGTTGTCGAGGTCGACCGCGTCGGGGACCGCGACGCGCACGCGCACGCGCTCGCCGAACGCGGACTGCTCGTCGATGATCCGCAGGTGCGCGACCGCGATGCCGAGCGCGACGCGCTCGACGAGCGTGCGGCCGCTGCGCTCGAGCGCGATCTTCGCGCGCGCGGCCATCCGCTCCGCCTTCCAGGCGGCGGCCAGCGCGTCGAGCCAGTCGGTCGCGGACGCCACCCGCGTAGGTTATCAGGGCAGCTGCGGGATCGTCTGCCTGTAGGCGTCGAGCGCCGACACGCGCGCGTACCACGCGGCGACGTTCGGCGGGAGCGACAGCTGCGCGGGGCCGGCGAACACGAGCGGCGTCGCCACGCAGAAGTCCGCGAGGGTCAGCGCGTCGCCGGACAGCCACTCGCGGTTCGCGAGGTGGCCGTCGAGCACCGCCATCAGCGGCGCGATCATCTTCTCGCCGCGCTCGATCTCCTCCGGATCGGGCGCACCATGCCCGAGGAAGCCCTTGACGATCCGCTCGTACACCACGATCTGGATCGCCGGCGAGAAGTGGACCGCGTCCCAGAACATCCAGTGGTTGACGTCGGCGCGAGCGCGCAGCTCCTGCGGGTAGATCGTCTGCCCCGGCGTCCGCTCGGCGAGGTACGTCATGATCGCGCGCGACTCCCACAGCGCGAAGCCGTCGTCCTCGAGCGTCGGCACCTTGCCGTTCGGATTGAGCTTCAGGTACTCGGGCCGCTTGTGCTCGCCCTTGCGGAGATCGACGAGGACGCGCTCGAACGGCACGTTCAGGTGGATGGCCGTCATCAGGGCGCGGCGCGCGTTCGGGGAAAACGGATGGATATAGAGACGCATCGCTCGGCGTTTTTGGCATATTCCTCACCGCCATGCCCGAATCGAAGGCGCCCGAACGCCTGACCCGCAAGACGACCTCGATCGCCCAGCTGTTCGCCAAGCGCGTGCAGGACACTCCCGAGCGCGAGGCGTACCGCTATCCGGTCGGCGAGTCCTGGCGGTCGATGACGTGGCGGCAAACCGGCGAGCGCGTCAAGGCGATCGCCGCGGGCCTGCTGTCGCTCGGGCTCGCGCGCGAGGATCGCGTCGGCATCCTGTGCAACACGCGCGTCGAGTGGCTGCTCGCCGACCTCGGCATCCTCGCCGCCGGCGGCGCGACGACCACGGTGTATCCGTCGTCGACCGCGGAGGAGTGCGCGTTCATCCTCGCCGACAGCGAGACGCGCTACGTGTTCGCCGAGGACGGCAAGCAGGTCGACAAGCTGCGCGCCCATCGCAAGGACATGCCGAACCTCGCGAAGGTGATCCTGATCGACGGTCAGGGCACCCCGGCCGACGGCGACTGGGTGATGACGCTCGCCCAGCTCGAGCAGAAGGGCGGCGAGCAGCTCGCGAAGGATCCGCGCGTGGTCGACGACGTCGTCGCGGGCATCGAGGGCAAGCACCTGGCGACCTTGATCTACACGTCGGGCACGACCGGCAAACCGAAGGGCGTGCGGCTGCTCCACGAGTGCTGGGCCTACGAGGCCGACGCGATCGAGGCGACGCGGCTGTGGGGCCCCGACGACGTGCAGTACCTGTGGCTGCCGATGTCGCACTCGTTCGGCAAGGTGCTGATGGCGGGCCACATCGCGTCGGGCTCGGTCACCGCGGTCGACGGCCGGATCCCCAAGCTGGTCGACAACCTCGCGGTCGTGCGGCCGACGATCATGGCCGCCGTGCCGCGCATCTTCGAGAAGGTCTACAACAAGATCGTCGAGAGCGCGAAGTCGGGCAGCCCGATCAAGCAGCGGATCTTCGAGTGGGCGGTCGCGGCCGGCAAGCAGGGCTCGATCGTGCGCCAGCAGGGCAAGACGCCGAGCGGGCTGCTCAAGTGGAAGCTCGAGGCCGCGAACCGCCTCGTGTTCGACAAGATCAAGCAGCGGTTCGGCGGGCGCGTGCGCTACTTCATCTCGGGCTCGGCGCCGCTGTCGCGCGAGATCGCCGAGTTCTTCCACGCGTGCGGGATCCTGATCCTCGAGGGTTACGGCCTCACCGAGACCAGCGCGGCGACGTTCGTCAACCGCCCGAACAAGTACGCGTTCGGCACGGTCGGCCTGCCGATGCCGGGCACCGAGGTCAAGCTCGCGCCCGAGGACAGCGAGATCCTGATCAAGGGCCCGGGCGTGATGCAGGGCTATCACAACCTGCCGGAGGCGACCGCCGAGACGCTGACGCCCGACGGCTGGCTCAAGACCGGCGACATCGGCGACGTCGACCCGCGCGGCTTTTTGCGCATCACCGATCGCAAGAAGGACCTCATCAAGACGAGCGGCGGCAAGTACATCGCGCCGCAGGCGATCGAGGGCAAGCTCAAGGCGAACTGCCCGTACCTCAGCCAGGTGATCGTGCACGGCGACAAGCGCAACTTCGTCACCGCGCTCGTCACGCTCGACGAGGAGGCGGTGATGAAGTGGGCGAAGGACCACGGCGTCAACGGCAAGGGCTACACCGAGGTCGTCCAGCAGCCCGAGGTCAAGCAGCTGCTCGCGCCGTACTTCGACGAGGTCAACAAGGGCCTCGCGAAGTACGAGACCGTGAAGCAGTTCGCGATCCTGCCGAAGGACCTGACGGTGGATGAAGGCGAGCTGACGCCGTCGCTCAAGGTCAAGCGCAAGGTCGTCGAGAAGAAGTACGCGGCGATGCTCGACAAGATGTACGAGGGCTCGGTCGCGGATATGGGATGATGGAACAGTGGGGTCGGCTCGCGCGTTCCGATCGAGCATGCGATTCGCGCTGAGCCTTGTGTGCCTCGCTGCGTGTCACGGCGCGACGGCGACCGCCGATCCGAGCCCGAGCTCGGTCGCGAGCCCGGACTCGAGCACGAGTCCGAGTCCGAGCACGAGCACGAGTACGACCCAGGCGGAGGTCGGCGCGGACTTCATCGGCGACGCGAAGCTCCTGTATCGGATCGCCGCGTGCGGCGGCAGCGATCCGGTCGCGCCCGAGCTGCAGAAGATCGTCGACCACCACTGCAAGCTGATCACCGACAAGCTCGACAAGTTCCGCGCGGTCTACTTCGACAAGGGCCGCGCGTGGTTCGACAAGGTCGTGCCGAAGGACGCGCCGAGGGTCGTCGTGTATCCGTTCGGCGGCGGTGACTTGCTGTCGGCGCTGGTCGCGTTCCCCGACGCGACCGAGATCACGACGATCTCGCTCGAGCTCGCCGGCGATCCGCGTCGCCTGCGCACGCTGCCGCCCGCGCAGGTCGAGGCGAGCCTCGGCGCGCTGCGCGCCGAGATCGGCGGCCTCCTCTCGGTCGGCTCGAACACGAGCCTGAACCTGTCCGCGCAGCAGCAGAACGATCTGCCGGGGCAGGTGAGCTCGTTCCTGCTCGGCCTCGTCGCCGGCGGCTACGAGCCGGTGTCGATGCGCTACTTCACGCTCGACGACGCCGGCGAGATCCACTACCTCGAGCAGGCCGAGATCGACGCGATGGACCAGCAGGCTGCGGCGCACCGGCCCAGGAGCCTCAAGCACGACTGGCAGTCGCCGAGCTTCTCGGCCGCGTTCGCGAACGTCGAGCTGCGCTACCGCAAGCTCGGCGAGCAGACGATCCGCGTGCACCGCCACATCGCGTGGAACCTCGGCGATGCGTACCTGCAGACGCACCCGCAGCTCGTCCGCCACCTCGAGAAGAAGGGGCAGGTGACCGTGCTCGTGAAGGGCGCGAGCTACCTGCTGTGGCGCGGCGACTTCGCGCGCATCCGCGGCTATCTGCTCGATCACCTCGCGTGGATGCTGTCGGACTCGACCGGGATCCCGCCCGGCTACGCGCGCTCGGCCGGCATGGTGCAGGAGACCTACGGCTACTACACCGGTGCGTTCCTCGAGGGCGCGCAGGACTCCAAGGCCGACGAGGCGTTCGTCGAGCTGTGGAAGGGCCAGCGCCGGCGTCCGCTCCCGTTCCGGTTCGGCTACGTCGACAAGGACAAGCAGGCCCACCTCGTCGTGACCAAGCCGCGGTAGCATCGATGAATGCGCCGGGTGTGGGTGGTGCTGGTCGCGGCATGCGGGTCGAAGACCGCGCCGAGCGATGGCCCACCTGCCGCGCCGCACGTGGTCGAACAACGGCCGAGTACGAGCACGAGTACGAGTACGAGTACGAGAGCGGAAGGCGCCGAGTTCCTTCCGGAGGCCAAGCTTGTCTACCGCGTCGCCGCATGCGCCGGCGATGCTCCGGTGCCACCGGCGCTCAAGCCCGTCGTCGATCGCCACTGCGCCGACATCCTGCCGTACCTCGACAAGTACCGCGCGAAGTACCTCGTCGACGCGCGCGCGTGGTTCGTCGCGAAGGAGCCGAAGGACCTGCCGGCGGCCGTCGTGTACCCGTTCGGCGGCGGCGACCTGATCTCGGCGCTCGTGCCGTTCCCCGACGCGACCGAGATCACGACGATCTCGCTCGAGCTCGCCGGCGATCCGCGCGGCGTCGGCGAGCTCGCGCCCGACGAGCTCGACAAGGATCTGCTGCAGTTCCGCAAGCAGATCGGCCTGCTCGTCGCGAACGGCTCGAACTCGTCGATCAATTTGTCGAACGCGCAGCGCAACGCGGTGCCCGCGCAGCTCGCCTCGCACCTGCTCGGGCTCGCGGCGGTGAAGGCCGACCTCGTGTCGGTCCGCTACTTCACGATCGCCGACGACGGCTCGCTGCACTACCTCGAGCGCGACGAGATCGACGCCGACAGGGACCACGCGCGGTCGCTGCGCGGCAACTGGAAGGCGCCGCGGTTCGCGCGCTCGTTCGCGAACGTCGAGGTCCGCTACCGGCTGCCGGGCGAGGTGACGACGCGCGTGCATCGTCACATCGCGTGGAACCTCGACGATCGCCACCTCCGCGAGCAGCCGCAGCTGCTCGCGCACCTCGCGCACAAGGGCAAGGTCAGCGTGCTCGTGAAGGGCGCGAGCTACCTGCTGTGGCTCGCCGACTTCTCGGTGATGCGCGGCTACCTGCTCGATCACCTCGCCTGGATGGTGTCGGATTCGACGGGCATCCCGCCGAACCTCGCGCGCGGCATGAAGCAGGACACGTTCGGCGCGTTCCACGGCCCGATCATCGACAAGGTCGAGGACCGCCCCGAGGACGACGCGACGCGCGAGCTGTGGAAGCACAACAAGGCCCAGGCGCTGCCGTTCCGGTTCGGCTACCTCGACAAGGACGGCGACCCGCACGTCATGATCACGCACCCGCGATAACCTCCGTGGTTCTCGCCGCTTGCGGCCCATGTCGGATCCGCGCCGGCTGGATCGTCGCGCTGGTGAAAGGCAGGTTCTCCGATGAAGAGCTTCACGACGACGATCAAGGTCCCGCAGAGCCCCGCGCACGTGTTCCGTGCCATCAACGACGTCCGCGCCTGGTGGACGGGGAACATCGACGGCCGCACCGACGCGCCCGGCGAGGAGTTCACCTACCGCTACGCGAAGGTTCACCGCACGACGCAGAAGATCACCGAGTGGGTGCCGGACGCGAGGGTCGTCTGGCACGTGACCGACAGCTTCATCGACTTCCCCGATGCGAGCGAGTGGACGGGCACCGACATCGTGTTCGAGATCGCGAGGCAGGGCGACGAGACGGAGGTACGCTTCACGCACCAGGGGCTCGTGCCCGACTGCGACTGTTACGAGGCGTGCCGCAAGGGCTGGACGTTCTACATCGAGGGCAGCTTGCGCAAGCTGATCACGACGGGGACGGGCGACCCGAACGCCAAGGAGCGCGGCTGATGGGCGATTACATGCTGATGGTGCTCGAGGACGAGACCGCGCATGCGGCGCAGGCGCCCAAGGACATGGCGGAGCTGATCGAGCAGCGCGCGCGGTTCGCCGACCGGCTGCGCGCCGGCGGCAAGCTGCGCGACGCCGGCAGGCTGCGTCCGAGCCGCGAAGGCAAGCGCGTGCGCCCGCAGCGCGTCGACGACGGGCCGTTCGCCGAGGACGGCAAGGCGCTCGGCGCGTACTACTGGATCGAGGCCGCGAGCGTCGACGATGCGGCGAAGCTCGCCGCCGAGTGCCCGGTGCTGCCCGCCGACGAGCTCGACGTGCGGCCGGTGATGAAGGGCGGCATCCGGCCCGACAAGGAGGGCAAGCCCGGCAAGATCTTCGCGTGCGCGGTGCTCGGCAACGCGCTCACCGAGCAGGCGTGGATCGACGTGATGGACCGGATCGACGCCGACACGACCACGCGGTTTCCCGCCGACTCGTCGCTCGGAGGCAACCGGCTGCAGCCGCCGAGCACCGGCAAGCGCGTGGCGACGCGCGGCGAGCGGCGCGCGGTGTTCGACGGGCCGTTCCTCGAGGCCAAGGAGGTGATCGGCGGCGTGTTCCTGATGCGCATGGCGAGCCTCGACGACGTCGTCGCGTGGGCGCTCGGGTCCGGCTTCCTCGCGCACGGTGCGCTGGAGATCCGCGAGCTGTGGCGGACCTGACCGCGATCATCGACGACACCGTGCGGCGCGAGCGCGGGCGCATCGTCGGCGGCCTGTTGCGCCTGTGCGGCAGCCTCGACGCGGCGGAGGAGGCGTTCCAGGACGCCGCGCTCGCCGCGATGCAGGCGTGGCGCGACGACGTCCCGGCCAACCCGGGCGCG